>NZ_CP195104.1:0-11403 GCF_051175315.1 Tundrisphaera macrotermitis | reverse complement strand
CGGCGGGACCTCCGGTGGATGTCGATCGTCCGGGGCCATCCTACCGGAAGACGCGCACATGGTCAAGTCTTCACTTCTGGATTCCGTCGTCCTGATTGGCCCCCGGCGGCAGCAGCTTGACCATCGGCCGGGTGCCGTTGTCGTGCTCGACAAGGTGGTGGATGGCCCGGATCTTCCCGGCGATCGGCAGGTTGGCGTAATCGGCGTAGGCGGTCCCGGAGAAGGCATCCTCCAGGGTCCGGGCGTTCTCCCGGTCGCTGGCCTTCCTGGCGACCAGGGCGCCGGGCCCGGAGCCGGCGAGGTCGTCGGCGGCCAGGTTCAGCAGGGTGTCGGGCCGGGCGGGACCCAGCAGGTAGCCGGCGAGCCAGTCGCGGGCCTTGGCATCGCCCCCGGCGGCCTGGACCAGGGCGACCCGCACAACCTCCCGCCAGGCATCCAGGTCCACGACGTCGGCGAGGGCCATCAGGTAATCGAGTTCAACGGCCCGGCGAGGGCGGCCGGGTCCTCCGAGGTTCCCCGTGGCGAAGCGGCCGGCGGTGTCGCGGCCGGCGATGGCGTTGGTCATGGTCGAGGTCTCCGTTTATTGACCGTCAATACGGTGCGGGTTGGATGCCGATGATGGGATTGGAGGGACGCGCTTGCGCGCAGCCGTGGCGGTGCTGATCCGTGGCGGTGCGTGTCGGCGTGCGGGTCCTGGAGGATGTCGCGATGGACGTGATCGGGGATGCCGCGATGGACGCGATCGGGGATGCCGGGGTGGACGCGGTCGAGCCGAAGGGGAAGTCCTCCCGGCCTCGGAAGCGTCCATCGGCCAAGGTCGAGACGGGCCGGCGATCGCTCAATCTGAGGGTCGATGAGGCGGTCTACGAGAAGCTCACGATTCATGCAATGAAGCGTCATATGACGATCTCAGACCTGGTCGGCGAGCTGGCGACGAACGGCCTCAGGGATTACGGAATCCACCGACTCGGGCAGCGAGGCGGTGGGTCGGGCGAAGCCTGAGGCCCCCTCGGGTGGGACCGGACACCGCTCTCCCCAGCAGGGGAGGGGAGAAGCGGCGTCCTCGGGAGGGGGGAAAACCTCCCGAGTTTTGTCATTCCTCGCGCGTCGGTCCGGGGGAAACGGCGGGGGGATTTTGCCCTAAAATTTCCGGGAGTCGCGCACGGCGTTGGACGGTCGGTCTGGCGACCATCGATGACAAGGATCGCCCCGGCCCCCTGGGTGGTCCGGCTGGCGTCAGCCCTCCCGATCCGGGTTGTTGCGGACGTGGCCCCAGGTCCGGCCTCGGAGCACGTCGCCGATCGTGTTGGTGCCGACGCCCATCGTCGCGGCGGCCACCTTCCGCGGGACTCCGGCGGCGTCCAGGGCGAAGATCGCCCGCACCTTGTCGGGGTTCAGTTTGGTCCGGAGGCGGCCGTTCCTCAGGGCGTCCCGGCGATTGTCGGCGGGCGATCCGTAGTAAAGGTTCGCCGCGAGGTCGTCCGTCTTCACATCGTTCCGATGCAACACTCCGAGCCCCGGCGGCAGCGGCCCGTAGACCGCCTCGGCAACCAGGCGGCAGAGCTTGACCGACCGGCATTTCCCGTCGCGGCAGAGGTTCAGGTGCCGGTAGCCGTGGCCGTTCACCACGGCCTTGACCGGGCGGAGCTTGCCGTCCGGGTAACGGCGATGGACCTCCCGGCGAGCCGGATTGATGAAGTAGGCCGGGTAGCCGGGCACGGGCGAGAGGTAGTCGAGCGGGTTGTCGGTCGGGCTGTCGGTCGGGCTGTTCATCATGGCGGGCGTCCTTGCCTGGGGGCGGTTTGTAGGATGACTCTCGGTTGCTCGGTTGCTGCCCGGTTGTCAGGGCGGCGGGTCGTGACGCAAGTCGTTTGGTTTTGATAATTTGCGCTTCTTCCCGTTCCCTCGGATGGGCCTGGCAACGGGCGGAGCGGCCGGGCGGGGTGGGTGTGCGGCTGGCCTCGGAACTTTCCGGCGACCCGAAGCAGCCAGGCCGGCGAAGGCGTCCCCGATGATCACGGCCACGGCCACGGCTTCGCGGGCCCGGTCGCGGGCGGCCCGGCGGCGGCGATCCTCCAGGGCCTGGAGCCAGGCGAGACGGCAGGCAGCCCGCTTGCCTCGGAGGGTTTTGCGGGTGGCGGATTCGGCGGCCAGGCCGCGGTACAGGGCGACGGTCTGACCCCAGGTGATCCGCTCGGCGGAGGGGAGCATCGGGCCCGCTTTGCCCGAATGGACGCCGACTTTGAAGGCGTAGTCGCACCAGCTCCGGAGGTTGCGGACGGGGCGGACGTAAGATCGGGCGTGGCAGCCCGGCGAGAGGTCGGCCACGGCGTCGGCGAAGGTCGTGCTGACCAGGTCGGGCGGGACCTCGGAGGCGGCGGCCAGGACCCCGTGCGCGTGCCTTCGGAGGCTGGTGCGGCCGACTTCGTTGCAGGCGACCAGGATCGAGTCGAGGCCCCGGCGCTTGAGCTTGGCGGCCAGGCGACGGGCGAAGGTCGTGTGGATCTCCTGGAGCTTGCGGGGCGTGGCGGGCCCCAGCACGGTCAACGTCAGGGCCAGGCGGCATCGCATGTCGGGTCGGGCCTCCAAGGCGTAGTGCCAGGCTGACGCCTCCCGCCTGGCCCATCGCAAGCGACCCCACGGGCAGCAGCGACCGGGGCGACGGCGGACGGGCAGGCCGGCGAGGCGGTCCAGGCGGAACGCTTCGCAGGCGGCGCAGGTCCTCCCGGTTGGGGCGGTGGTCGGTCGATGGGCGAGGGCGAAGGCCATCCGTGGCGGGTTCCGGGTTGCGGTGCTGGGTGGTTGGGGGAATCGAAGAGGCTAGAGCCGCCCGTCGGGGTTGGTCGCTTCGCGACGCTTCCCCCTCCTCCTGGCTACTGGTGGCTGGTGGCTGGCCAGGCGACGACTTTGGGTCGGGTCCGGGGATCGGAGACGGGCGAGGGCCGAGGGGCGGAGGATCGCGACGGCGGGGGGCATAGGTGATCGCGGCGCAAGTAAGAAGTAGACGCCCCTCCGGTCAGGCGGGCGGGGCGGCCCCCGACTTCGCGGCCCTGGCGGCCTTCGCGGCCTGGCGGTCGGCGACGATCCGGGCGGCCTGGAGCGGCGTCCATGCGGACGTCTGCCCGACGGTGATCGTCGGCCGGGGGATCTTCCGGGTCATCAGCCAATACCGGATGGTCGATTCGTGGACCCCGGCCATCACGGCCAGCTCGGGTGCGGTCACGTACTTGGGACGACTCATGCGGAAACCTCCATGTCCTTCGGGCCGGGGACAGTCCCCAGCCACTAAGGAAACTAGGGTATTTCCTCCTGGCGATGCACGCCCGTCAACGCATGTCAGCCTCGCTGACATCGACGGAACTGGTTGAGGTCAAATGGGTTGCGTTTGTCGCACATGGCAGGGGCGATGTACGATGTATCGCAAACCCTTTCCAAACAGGGACTTGCAACCATTTTGCGGGTGCCGGGAATTCGCGCGGAATCCCGCCGACTTGATGCCTTTCGGCATCACTCGCGCATGACTTGACGTTTACACTTGTGCGTTATGCGTCCAGTGTAGACGTGAGACTCTATTGAACCATCCGGGTCGACCGCCGTTTCGGCCGATCCTCCGGGATGTCCCGGCGGCCTGGCGTCCCCTCCGTGGGCCTCCGGGGCGGCGGATGGGCGATCCGTCGCCCTCGGCCTCAGGATCGCCCTGGCGGCCTCCAGGACGGTCCTGGCGGCCCGGCGTGGCCAGCGATCCCCCCGGACCTCGGAGGCGGTTTCCCCTCCGCCAGGCGCAGCCGTAGCAGCAACGGCCGTCCTCGGCCCCGTTTGTTGCGTTCTTTGAGGGTTCGGGGTCCTTCCCACGGGGGCATCCTGGTCGGCCCCCTGGGGGGCATGTGAAGATGCCCCCCGGTCGCCAATGCTGGACGGGTCGGCGGGCTCGGCGGCCTCCGGCACGGCGGGCAGCTCGGCGGCCTGGTCGTCCTCCAGGGCGGCAGCTCGGGCAGCTCGGGCGGCGTCGGCCCGCTCCAGGCAGGCGTGCCACTCGGCCATCGTGATCGGGTCGGATGTCCTGCGTAGGAGGTGGACCTTCCGCCTGTTCCCGCCGATGTCTTCCCGGCGAATGATACCGAGGTCTGACAGGCGTAGAAGGACGGCCTTCGCCACGGTGGGCCCGGCGACTCCGAGCCTGTTGGCGAACTCCCCATTGCTGGGCCAGCAAACCGACCTGGACCTTGCGTAGGTTTCCAGGACCATCCAGGCTGCCAGGACGTCCCGATTTACGTGCTCGACCACGCTGAGGGCGACGTGAACTCGCCACTCGGCGGGGTCGGGTTTCCCGGTGGCGATCGTTGAAGCCGGGCGGGGGGCGAGGCCGATGTTCATGGTACGGCAGCTCCAATGCCGAGTCTTCGCGAAGACATGGGACCTCGTCCGGGAACCAGCCGGGCGAGGTTCTTCGCGTTTACGGCATCGGCATCCGGGGCACTTGGGCTTGACTCGGATGGGGTCCGTGATGGTTGCGATAATGCTCCTTTCCGCAACCATCCCAGTTGACAGGTGTATCCGAGGCTGGTAGAATGACCGTCATGACCCATCGGGGTCACAATCTAAGGCGGAGATGCGGGTTCGAATCCCGCCGGGCCTATCGACGGGTTCGTAGCTCAATTGGATAGAGCACGTCTTTGATCACAGGGCCACCATGTCCCAGCGGCATGGTGGCCCTTTTTTTTGACCTCAATCATCGGCGGCGACCAGGGCGGCCAGGGTCCCGGCCAGGTCGGTCCGGGCATCGTCGTACCGTTGGGTCACGCGCGGATCGGCATGGCGGCCGAACTTGGCGGCGGCCCGGACGTTGCCGTTGCTGACGTCCAGGGCTCGGGTGATCCCCTGATGCCGCAGCCCGTGGGGCCGGGGGCGGCCGGCCAGCCCGGCACGATCCCCCAGCCGGGCGACCAGCAGGCGAACGGCCTCGCCGCTGATCCGCCCGGTCCCGGTCGCGGCACGGTCCAGCCGGCAGAACAGCGGGGCGTCGGGCCGGGGATCGGGATGCACGGCCAGCCAGGCGGCCAGGGCGGCGGCGGTCGGGGCCGGGATGGTCAGCCGCTCGACCTGCCCGTTCCTCCCCTTGCCCCGGATGGCCACGGTGGGCCGATCGCCGGAGAGGTCCAGGTCGGCCCGGTCCAGGGCGACCAGCTCGCCGCGCCTCAGCCCCAGGTCGTGGAGCAGGGCGACGGCGGCCCGGTCGCGGCGGCCGGTGGGCCCGGCGTCGGCGTCGGCGGCGGCCTTGATGGCCCGGACCCCGTCGCGGCCCGGTCCCCTGGTGTCGCGGTAGGCGGCGACCCTTGGGTTCTTCACGTCGATCGTCCAGGCGACCAGCCCGCAGGCACGGGCCCAACCGACCAGGGCTCGCAGGCTCGACATCCGACGGGCAACGGTGGCGGGGGCCAGCCCCACGGACATCATGTTCCCCTTCCAGCCGAGGGCCAGCCGGTTCGCCTCGCCCGGACCGGAGGCCAGGAACGCGGCGGCGGCCTCGCCCGGCCCGGCGGACCCCATGTAGTCGGCCAGCCGCCCGAGGTCGGCCCGGTAGGCGACCAGGGTCCGGCCCGACACGGTGGACAGGAAGTCCTCGGCCAGGTCGGCGGCCGGCCAGGCGACGGGCGACGGGTCGGCGGGAAGGGTCGCGGGCAGGGTCGCGGGCAGCATCGGCGGGACCTCCGGTGGATGTCGATCGTCCGGGGCCATCCTACCGGAAGACGCGCACATGGTCAAGTCTTCACTTCTGGATTCCGTCGTCCTGATTGGCCCCCGGCGGCAGCAGCTTGACCATCGGCCGGGTGCCGTTGTCGTGCTCGACAAGGTGGTGGATGGCCCGGATCTTCCCGGCGATCGGCAGGTTGGCGTAATCGGCGTAGGCGGTCCCGGAGAAGGCATCCTCCAGGGTCCGGGCGTTCTCCCGGTCGCTGGCCTTCCTGGCGACCAGGGCGCCGGGCCCGGAGCCGGCGAGGTCGTCGGCGGCCAGGTTCAGCAGGGTGTCGGGCCGGGCGGGACCCAGCAGGTAGCCGGCGAGCCAGTCGCGGGCCTTGGCATCGCCCCCGGCGGCCTGGACCAGGGCGACCCGCACAACCTCCCGCCAGGCATCCAGGTCCACGACGTCGGCGAGGGCCATCAGGTAATCGAGTTCAACGGCCCGGCGAGGGCGGCCGGGTCCTCCGAGGTTCCCCGTGGCGAAGCGGCCGGCGGTGTCGCGGCCGGCGATGGCGTTGGTCATGGTCGAGGTCTCCGTTTATTGACCGTCAATACGGTGCGGGTTGGATGCCGATGATGGGATTGGAGGGACGCGCTTGCGCGCAGCCGTGGCGGTGCTGATCCGTGGCGGTGCGTGTCGGCGTGCGGGTCCTGGAGGATGTCGCGATGGACGTGATCGGGGATGCCGCGATGGACGCGATCGGGGATGCCGGGGTGGACGCGGTCGAGCCGAAGGGGAAGTCCTCCCGGCCTCGGAAGCGTCCATCGGCCAAGGTCGAGACGGGCCGGCGATCGCTCAATCTGAGGGTCGATGAGGCGGTCTACGAGAAGCTCACGATTCATGCAATGAAGCGTCATATGACGATCTCAGACCTGGTCGGCGAGCTGGCGACGAACGGCCTCAGGGATTACGGAATCCACCGACTCGGGCAGCGAGGCGGTGGGTCGGGCGAAGCCTGAGGCCCCCTCGGGTGGGACCGGACACCGCTCTCCCCAGCAGGGGAGGGGAGAAGCGGCGTCCTCGGGAGGGGGGAAAACCTCCCGAGTTTTGTCATTCCTCGCGCGTCGGTCCGGGGGAAACGGCGGGGGGATTTTGCCCTAAAATTTCCGGGAGTCGCGCACGGCGTTGGACGGTCGGTCTGGCGACCATCGATGACAAGGATCGCCCCGGCCCCCTGGGTGGTCCGGCTGGCGTCAGCCCTCCCGATCCGGGTTGTTGCGGACGTGGCCCCAGGTCCGGCCTCGGAGCACGTCGCCGATCGTGTTGGTGCCGACGCCCATCGTCGCGGCGGCCACCTTCCGCGGGACTCCGGCGGCGTCCAGGGCGAAGATCGCCCGCACCTTGTCGGGGTTCAGTTTGGTCCGGAGGCGGCCGTTCCTCAGGGCGTCCCGGCGATTGTCGGCGGGCGATCCGTAGTAAAGGTTCGCCGCGAGGTCGTCCGTCTTCACATCGTTCCGATGCAACACTCCGAGCCCCGGCGGCAGCGGCCCGTAGACCGCCTCGGCAACCAGGCGGCAGAGCTTGACCGACCGGCATTTCCCGTCGCGGCAGAGGTTCAGGTGCCGGTAGCCGTGGCCGTTCACCACGGCCTTGACCGGGCGGAGCTTGCCGTCCGGGTAACGGCGATGGACCTCCCGGCGAGCCGGATTGATGAAGTAGGCCGGGTAGCCGGGCACGGGCGAGAGGTAGTCGAGCGGGTTGTCGGTCGGGCTGTCGGTCGGGCTGTTCATCATGGCGGGCGTCCTTGCCTGGGGGCGGTTTGTAGGATGACTCTCGGTTGCTCGGTTGCTGCCCGGTTGTCAGGGCGGCGGGTCGTGACGCAAGTCGTTTGGTTTTGATAATTTGCGCTTCTTCCCGTTCCCTCGGATGGGCCTGGCAACGGGCGGAGCGGCCGGGCGGGGTGGGTGTGCGGCTGGCCTCGGAACTTTCCGGCGACCCGAAGCAGCCAGGCCGGCGAAGGCGTCCCCGATGATCACGGCCACGGCCACGGCTTCGCGGGCCCGGTCGCGGGCGGCCCGGCGGCGGCGATCCTCCAGGGCCTGGAGCCAGGCGAGACGGCAGGCAGCCCGCTTGCCTCGGAGGGTTTTGCGGGTGGCGGATTCGGCGGCCAGGCCGCGGTACAGGGCGACGGTCTGACCCCAGGTGATCCGCTCGGCGGAGGGGAGCATCGGGCCCGCTTTGCCCGAATGGACGCCGACTTTGAAGGCGTAGTCGCACCAGCTCCGGAGGTTGCGGACGGGGCGGACGTAAGATCGGGCGTGGCAGCCCGGCGAGAGGTCGGCCACGGCGTCGGCGAAGGTCGTGCTGACCAGGTCGGGCGGGACCTCGGAGGCGGCGGCCAGGACCCCGTGCGCGTGCCTTCGGAGGCTGGTGCGGCCGACTTCGTTGCAGGCGACCAGGATCGAGTCGAGGCCCCGGCGCTTGAGCTTGGCGGCCAGGCGACGGGCGAAGGTCGTGTGGATCTCCTGGAGCTTGCGGGGCGTGGCGGGCCCCAGCACGGTCAACGTCAGGGCCAGGCGGCATCGCATGTCGGGTCGGGCCTCCAAGGCGTAGTGCCAGGCTGACGCCTCCCGCCTGGCCCATCGCAAGCGACCCCACGGGCAGCAGCGACCGGGGCGACGGCGGACGGGCAGGCCGGCGAGGCGGTCCAGGCGGAACGCTTCGCAGGCGGCGCAGGTCCTCCCGGTTGGGGCGGTGGTCGGTCGATGGGCGAGGGCGAAGGCCATCCGTGGCGGGTTCCGGGTTGCGGTGCTGGGTGGTTGGGGGAATCGAAGAGGCTAGAGCCGCCCGTCGGGGTTGGTCGCTTCGCGACGCTTCCCCCTCCTCCTGGCTACTGGTGGCTGGTGGCTGGCCAGGCGACGACTTTGGGTCGGGTCCGGGGATCGGAGACGGGCGAGGGCCGAGGGGCGGAGGATCGCGACGGCGGGGGGCATAGGTGATCGCGGCGCAAGTAAGAAGTAGACGCCCCTCCGGTCAGGCGGGCGGGGCGGCCCCCGACTTCGCGGCCCTGGCGGCCTTCGCGGCCTGGCGGTCGGCGACGATCCGGGCGGCCTGGAGCGGCGTCCATGCGGACGTCTGCCCGACGGTGATCGTCGGCCGGGGGATCTTCCGGGTCATCAGCCAATACCGGATGGTCGATTCGTGGACCCCGGCCATCACGGCCAGCTCGGGTGCGGTCACGTACTTGGGACGACTCATGCGGAAACCTCCATGTCCTTCGGGCCGGGGACAGTCCCCAGCCACTAAGGAAACTAGGGTATTTCCTCCTGGCGATGCACGCCCGTCAACGCATGTCAGCCTCGCTGACATCGACGGAACTGGTTGAGGTCAAATGGGTTGCGTTTGTCGCACATGGCAGGGGCGATGTACGATGTATCGCAAACCCTTTCCAAACAGGGACTTGCAACCATTTTGCGGGTGCCGGGAATTCGCGCGGAATCCCGCCGACTTGATGCCTTTCGGCATCACTCGCGCATGACTTGACGTTTACACTTGTGTGTTATGAGTCCAGTGTAGACGTGAGACTCTATTGAACCATCCGGGTCGACCGCCTACGATGGGGGGTTTCGGCCGATCCTCCGGGATGCTCCGGCGGCCTGGCGTCCCCTCCGTGGGCCTCCGGGGCGGCGGGCGGGCGATCCGTCGTCCTCGGCCCCAGGATCGCCCTGGCGGCCTCCAGGACGGTCCTGGCGGCCCGGCGTGGCCAGCGTTCCCCCCGGACCTCGGAGGCGGCTTCCCCTCCGCCAGGCGCAGCCGTAGCAGCAACGGCCGTCCTCGGCCCCGTTTGTTGCGTTCTTTGAGGGTTCGGGGTCCTTCCCACGGGGGCATCCTGGTCGGCCCCCTGGGGGGCATGTGAAGATGCCCCCCGGTCGCCAATGCTGGACGGGTCGGCGGGCTCGGCGGCCTCCGGCACGGCGGGCAGCTCGGCGGCCTGGTCGTCCTCCAGGGCGGCAGCTCGGGCAGCTCGGGCGGCGTCGGCCCGTTCCAGGCAGGCGTGCCACTCGGCCATCGTGATCGGGTCGGATGTCCTGCGTAGGAGGTGGACCTTCCGCCTGTTCCCGCCGATGTCTTCCCGGCGAATGATGCCGAGGTCTGACAGGCGTAGAAGGACGGCCTTCGCCACGGTGGGCCCGGCGACTCCGAGCCTGTTGGCGAACTCCCCATTGCTGGGCCAGCAAACCGACCTGGACCTTGCGTAGGTTTCCAGGACCATCCAGGCTGCCAGGACGTCCCGGTTTACGTGCTCGACCACGCTGAGGGCGACGTGAACTCGCCACTCGGCGGGGTCGGGTTTCCCGGTGGCGATCGTTGAAGCCGGGCGGGTTGCGAGGCCGATAGACATGGCAGGCACCTCTAATGCCTTGTCGACGCGCGAAGACACGGGACCTCCGCCGGGCCAACGGCGGAGGTTCTTCGCGTTTATGGCATCGGCGCGCCGGGCACTTGGGCTTGACTCGGATGGGGTCCGGGATGGTTGCGATAATGCTCCTTTCCGCAACCATCCCAGTTGACAGGTGTATCCGAGGCTGGTAGAATGACCGTCATGACCCATCGGGGTCACAATCTAAGGCGGAGATGCGGGTTCGAATCCCGCCGGGCCTATCGACGGGTTCGTAGCTCAATTGGATAGAGCACGTCTTTGATCACAGGGCCACCATGTCCCAGCGGCATGGTGGCCCTTTTTTTTGACCTCAATCATCGGCGGCGACCAGGGCGGCCAGGGTCCCGGCCAGGTCGGTCCGGGCATCGTCGTACCGTTGGGTCACGCGCGGATCGGCATGGCGGCCGAACTTGGCGGCGGCCCGGACGTTGCCGTTGCTGACGTCCAGGGCTCGGGTGATCCCCTGATGCCGCAGCCCGTGGGGCCGGGGGCGGCCGGCCAGCCCGGCACGATCCCCCAGCCGGGCGACCAGCAGGCGAACGGCCTCGCCGCTGATCCGCCCGGTCCCGGTCGCGGCACGGTCCAGCCGGCAGAACAGCGGGGCGTCGGGCCGGGGATCGGGATGCACGGCCAGCCAGGCGGCCAGGGCGGCGGCGGTCGGGGCCGGGATGGTCAGCCGCTCGACCTGCCCGTTCCTCCCCTTGCCCCGGATGGCCACGGTGGGCCGATCGCCGGAGAGGTCCAGGTCGGCCCGGTCCAGGGCGACCAGCTCGCCGCGCCTCAGCCCCAGGTCGTGGAGCAGGGCGACGGCGGCCCGGTCGCGGCGGCCGGTGGGCCCGGCGTCGGCGTCGGCGGCGGCCTTGATGGCCCGGACCCCGTCGCGGCCCGGTCCCCTGGTGTCGCGGTAGGCGGCGACCCTTGGGTTCTTCACGTCGATCGTCCAGGCGACCAGCCCGCAGGCACGGGCCCAACCGACCAGGGCTCGCAGGCTCGACATCCGACGGGCAACGGTGGCGGGGGCCAGCCCCACGGACATCATGTTCCCCTTCCAGCCGAGGGCCAGCCGGTTCGCCTCGCCCGGACCGGAGGCCAGGAACGCGGCGGCGGCCTCGCCCGGCCCGGCGGACCCCATGTAGTCGGCCAGCCGCCCGAGGTCGGCCCGGTAGGCGACCAGGGTCCGGCCCGACACGGTGGACAGGAAGTCCTCGGCCAGGTCGGCGGCCGGCCAGGCGACGGGCGACGGGTCGGCGGGAAGGGTCGCGGGCAGGGTCGCGGGCAGCAT
>NZ_CP195103.1:0-52434 GCF_051175315.1 Tundrisphaera macrotermitis | reverse complement strand
CGGCGACGGCACAGCCCCAGATGAGTCGGTTGGGGTCCTCTCGCCTCCAGGCGTCCACGCAGGTCTTTAGCGTCGTCGTCTTCCCGGAACCGGCAACCCCTCGAAGTAATCTCACGCCGGGCCCAGAGCAAAGCTCCTGGACCGCCTTCGCCTGCTCGGGGTCAAGCTTCTTCCCGTGGTCGGCGGTGTGCTTGAGAGCGGCCTCGATGTGGCGGGCCGGGGTGCCGCTCCGGGGTCCGCGAACGATGAACTCCACATCCTGGAGCATCTGCCGTTGACTGGCGGCCTGATTTCTGGCGGTGGCGAATCGTTCTTCAATTCGCTCGATGTATTGCTTCTGCTTGGTGTTGCGGCTCTCGGTCTTGATTGGGCCCAGAGAGATGAGCTCAGGGCTCCGAAGCTTCTGCTCCATGAGCTCGCGAACATCCCTAGCCGAAATTCGCCCCGCCGACCGCTCGGCAACGGCCTTCGTGAGCTCGGTCTCGTTCCAGCCGGAGTAGTTCTCGCTGGAGAGCGGAGACGGCCTCCTGGTAAATCTTCTCCTTCCGTTCGGCCCGTTCCTCGGGGGTGAGCTTCTGATGAGGCTTCAAAAGCCGCCCGATGACTGCCTCGGTAACTCCGAACTCGAGCCCCACCTTCTTCCACTCGGCAATGAGTTCCGCTCGCGGCTTCTCGGTCTCCTTGGTGCGGCGGGTCTCTTTGGCGATGAGCTCGGCGTATTTCGCCGATGACGCATCGAGACTTCCGGCCCGAAGGTCCATCACCGCCTCAATCTCGGCTCTCCTCTTGGAAAATTCCTCGATGAGTTTGGATGGAATCCCCGCCAGCTCAAAGCCGATGCTCGAGCCGAGCGGGCGTTGTTCAACCTGGAAGCCGAGCTTCTGCATCTGGTCGGCGAGTGCGGCCCGGGACACGGCTCCTGCGGCCATTTTCACGTGATAAAGAAACGTAGAATCGACTGCCGTGGTCCTCCCGTCCGGGTGAACGGTGAGATTGATGAGGACCGCGTGGGTGTGGAGCTGGGGGTCCAGGGCTCGCGAGGTGCCGTGCTCAAAAAGTCCGAGAAGGAGCGGGGCCTTCACGAGGCTCTGCCCCTGGCTGCCGACACGAGCGTAACCGGCCTTGTCCTCGAGGTACTCGATAGCCTGCTTCACGGCGGCGAGCTGCCCCTTCTGGATGGCCGGCCGAGTTGCTTCGTCGCCAATGGCCCAGGCGACCGAGACAGATTTGGCAGAGAAAATGCGAGGTCGTGCCCGGGATTTCTGCCCTCGTCTCCAGCATTCCGAACGAGCCGTTTAGTCCCGGTCTCCGCATCGAACCCGGCACAGAGTCTTTGAGAACGCGCTCAGCCTGGGCGTTCCCGAAGAGGCCCAATTCCCTGGCGGCGGTCCCTGCCCAACCCGGGAGCGGCTCGCCCCCGAGCGAGTAGTAATTGATGCTCGTCAATTGCAGGTAGTAATCGGGTCCCCCGGAAAGGGCGGCGATGGAAAGCACGAGGGCACCTCTCAAACTTCAAGAGTGTTGAAGCTAGGCCGACGACCTGGTGAGCGAAAGGGAGAGGAGGAGGCGGGACAAACGATAAATGATATCCACTACGTCAACGGGTCAGAATTAAATCATAATTGATGGCGTATTTTGCTCCGCGTCGGGATAATCCGACACGGAAATGCTCGGAAAAAGGCCGCGAGAAGCGGCCTTTTCTCTTGGCGATACGAAAATCAATTTTGGATTTTAAGCTGCTGTTGCAAAGGGATTTGCGATGAAATCTTGCGGAAAATAATCCGATCGTGCAAGAGCCGCTTGCACAAATTCGCGGTCGCTTCCTGCTCGTCTTTTCGTTGTGCGTCCATGGTTTTCTTGCCATCGTCGGGCATGGACGACTCAGAAAAACGTGGGACACGCAGGAGGTGGAATAATCGACGGCGTGATTCAAAGCCGACGCCGAGTTTTCCGGATATGCCCTTCAACGTGGGCAAAGAAATCACCCCGAAGCATCTGGGCTTCCTCCACGTCCATCGCGGAATCCCGGTCTCTGATATCGTGAACCGCTATCCGAACCGTCTGAGTATGGAGCTCGCGTATCTCGGGCTCTCCAACTATTTCAGGGACCGCGAAAAGCTCGACGCGGAACTAAAAGCCGAGTTGAAATTCATCGGCGGGTCCGCGTTGGAAGATAGCTCGTTTAGCCTTTCCTCGCGTGGGCCTGGCCTCTCTCGTCGTGGCTGAGGAGGCGTTTGCGGCGGTCGCTGAAGCCGACCGGAAACGAATCGAAAAAGAGAATTGGAAACCAACGCTCCGCGTTGGCGAGCCTCCGAAGCTGCCAAGCTCTCAGCCATCCCCTCCGGTGAAAATGAGAAGGCTCGCAAATGGTCCGCAAAATCCATCTGGCGAGAGTTCAAGGGCCAGAGCTGAAGGTGAGAATCCGCCTCGAAGAGGCTTGAGCTCTGACCAGTCCACCCGGCTCGTCGAATCTCGTTGACTATCGCACCTCGTTCTATGATTCTTCCATATATGAGGAAGATAGAACATGACGCAGGTGCCCTGACCCCCTTCGGAATCACCAACTCGGGCTGCGGGCTCTCCAGGGAACAGGTCAGCAGAATTCAGGAAATCATCGCCCCTAGCTTCTCCTACCTCGCTCGCCTGAAGGTGAACCTCGAGGAGAGAAAAGGGTTTTACCCGCAGTTTGGTCGCGTGGTCTCAAAGGCCCATGAGGGCCTCGAAGAGCTTTCGATGTTCCTCCGCTACGAGGACATCAGGAGGGAGAACAGCCGAAAGGGTGGGGCTTAATGGGTTCGCGTGAGTTCGTATGGCCGATATCAAGAAGCGAATTTCGACGAAGCAGGCGATGTGGTCCCTCGAGCGGACAGAAAGGATGCAAGCCTTTCTGAGCAAGATGGATACGTGGCTCGCCGATGGCGACTACACCGACAAAGTCAGGTCAGCGACCTCGGAGGCTCACGAGGCAATTTTCAACCTGAATTACCGGCTCAAGCTCGAGGCGGCGATTCAAGCCGACAAGAAATCCCAACGCAGGTAGGCGGGGAAGAGCGGGGTTAGTTCAGGGTTGAATCGTCGAAAGCCCCTCGAGTCGAGCGACGTCGATGAGCCGCTGGTCCGAGCAGACGAAGTGGTCGAGCGGGAACGAGCGGTGAAGGTGAAGGGCGACAGAGAGCTGAATCGCATCGAGGGCCCGAAGTTGCCGACTCATGGCGTGCTTGCCGATGAGGTCCCCGGCGAACTCGTAGTGAGCGTTCAGAACTCGAATGGGCCGGATGGCCCGGCTCTTGATATCGGCAAGAAATCTCTTCCGGAGGTTGCCGTAATCAGAACTCGAAAAGACGCCGGTCCTCACCTTGCCAGCGAAGCCGGAAAGCATCTCAACCGAGGCGAGTCGGGAAATGAAGACCTCCGTGCCTTCCTCGTCCAGGAGCTGCCGCACGAGGGGCGAGCCGACCTCGGCGTGGTAATTCTTCACGAGCGAGCTGGTATCGAAGTAGAGTCGGGCCATCAGAACCGCTCGGCCCGCTCATCCTCGATGATGGCATCGGCCATCGAGCCGGGGATTTTTGAGGTGGCGGCGAGCACTTCCTCGAGCGAGACGGAATCATCACCCTCGCGAGCACAGTATGCCTCGAACTCGAGGTCGATGAGGTCCTCTAGCGTTGGGTTCGTCTCCCGGCCCTTCATGGCCTTCAAGGCGGCGAGCATGACCGCCTCTTCCGAGGGGTACTGACCGTTCTCGATTTTCTCCTCGACCCAACGCTTCAGGTCCGAGGTCAGTGGCAAGTTCATCGATTTGGCTCCGGGTTCTCTTCCGGGTAGCTTACCACGAGTCGCGTATTTTGGGCACGAAGAATGAAGCGAAGTGATGACGTGGTATCGGCTTCGGAGATTGCCTCCTGGGAATGGTGTCCGGAATCGTGGCGGCTCCATGCCATCGGCCACAAGTCAGGTAACCGTGAAGCCCTGGAGCGGGGGACCGAGCACCACACCGAGAAGGCGGTGTTCGAGAAGCGGTCCCGCTCGGCCATCTCCCTCGGTTGGTGGCTAATCGTCCTGGGCGGTCTCGCTGCCCTGGCGTTAGCCTACGCCCTGGTGAGTGCCTGATGGTCACCCTCTACCGTGTTGCCTACCTCCTGCTCCTCCTGGGCGTTGTACTGGTGGTCTTGTCCCGGCGAGGCCGAAAGGCAAAAGGACTCGGCGATGGGCAGACGGTCGCCCTGGATAACGTGACGCTCTTCTCCGAGCGGCTCGGGCTTGTGGGACGACCCGACCGCATCGTGAAGGTGGGAGAGGCGTTCATTCCTGAAGAGTGGAAGAGCTCAAAGAAGGTGAGCCACGGGCACAAGCTCCAGCTTGCGACCTACTTCCTCCTCATCGAGGAGGAGTATGGGGTGCGGCCAGCCCACGGATTCGTCGTCCTGGGCGACGGGTCGAGACACGAGGTCGAAAACACCGAGTCGCTTCGCTCAGAAGCTCTCGCGATAGCCGAGAAGATTCGCGAACACCGGATGAGCATCGGCGAAGAGATACGGGTGCGGCAACCGTTATGGACGTGCCGCGTGTGCGGCCAGAGAGCAGTGTGTGTTCAATCGTCAGTTAAGTCGTAGAACCGAAGGGCTTTACATCGCGTGGCGGGAGGATGGGCATCTTACCGATTGGTGACGGTAGATAAGCTGGCTGATTCGTCAAATGCCGCAAAAGGTTTTCGAAGCCCTCGGATAGTGAAAGGTCGTAATAGGTGGCTCCGGTCAGAATGGTCGGACGTTGTGCCAAATCCTTGCTGTCAAAAACGATGGGTATGAACTTGTCATTATGAAATTCATGTTCATAAAGTGTTCTTGTGATAATTCCGCCTTCCCATTTCACGCCCTTTCCTTTACCAGCCTCTTCTTCACCCTCACATCGTTTACGGTATTTCTCTGTGCAGACGCAGAGCACATAATCAGCCCATCGAATTTGTCGAATCATCCAATCCGGAAGCCCTTCGGGCGGCATACCGGAAATGAAGACATCAACGCTTGCCTCGAACCCATTTTCCCGAAGAGTGTTGGCGAGGCTAACGACTCGCTCTTGATGGGGTGGAGCTTCCCAAGCGTAACTCAGGAAAATCTTATTTTTAATCGCTCCACTCATGGGATTTACCCGTCTTTCCGAAAGGTTGCTTGTCGATTCCGAGAGAGTATCTTCGTTCATAGGTAAAACAAGGCGTGGGCCAGAATTAATAATTTGAGCATTGCGTTTAATGCCGTCAAACGCGGCCACCCTGAGAGCAAGTTGAGCCGTGCAAAGTCCTTCGGATGGGCTAAGCAGAAGAGCAAGAGATGCTACTTCGTCGGATTCCGCATGTCCCAGCTGAACTGGGGGGAGAAGGTCTCTCGAACGTAGTGTGACGCGGACGTCGGCCACAGTCTCATCTGATGGGAGAGGGCACGAAGCGGCGGCTCCGACTAAACGACGAACGGCAGCAAAGAGGCATCGCTCCCAGTCATGAGTACTCTTGCGTGAGTGGGAAGTCGAAAGGAACCGAGTCATCCATTCGCTTAAGGATTGCGTGAGAGATGGGTCGCCACAGTGGCGGGCACCAAGGGCGATACCGAGTAGTGCAACGGCGTCGGTCGTAAAACTCGCCGATGAGCCTGCAACAGTCTCGGGCCTTCCAGAAATCCAATTCAAAGAGTCTTTGAGCACCTCCAAGTGTTTGAAGGCAAAACCCTGTGCGTTCGCCGCGATTCCTAGAGTCGCCACACCTCGGGCTTTCCTGCACCCCGTTCTCAGAGCAACTTGGAGCGGTCCTTCGATAGTCAGAACGCTTTCGGACTCCCCAAGTAACCAGGCAGCAAAGACTTCGTCCAAATCGTTTCGACCCGAAAGCTTCCTCACATCTCTGACAAGGTCTTCTCTGGCGTCCTTCAATAGCCTGTTTTGGGTTTCGGTCATAGAAACCACCTCGTCCAACCAATCCTTCCCAACATCGCGTTGGAATTCCAATTAGGGATGGTTGAGAGTTGACCGAGCTGCCGTGCGATGAGCCCAGAGTAGAGGATGGAAACGGGCATGTCGCAGGGGAAGAAGCCTTGCCAAGAATGGCTAGCGAACGTGAAAACTTGTCTAGACAGATATGTTGTATCGACAAAAGTGGAGTGGCGATGAAGACGCAAGAGTACTGGGAAGGGAATACCGTCGTCGGGTCGTTTTACCTCTCTAAAGCCCGTTAGAGATAGTAGAACTTCATCATGTGACAAGCGAAAGAAAAGACCACGAGTAGGGCCAAAAACACCCTTCATTTTGCGAGTGCGTTTATCTAGAATCCCACCCTGATTTTCATCAAATACAAGATAAGGGTGGTCGGTTACAACGTGAATAAAAGCATACTCGACATCGTATTCACCCATCTCTTCCATAAGAGCTTTGACTGCCAATGTCTCAGCATCACGAAGCGGCTTGAAGGCATGGAAGATAAGGCGAACAGGGTCTCTAGCCCTCCAGTTGATGTCAGCTCTGACCTGATTCACAGCGATACGAAGCGTCGCTAAAAGCTCGTCTCTATAGTCGCGGTAGGCGACAGCTCGAGTGAGGTTAGACACACAGTAGTTGCCATCGCCAGTAAAAACAGTCGTTATTCCAACAACTCTTTCACCAACACCCAGGCGACTATCGCCAATTCTTGCACTTCCAATCCCTATCACCAATTCGTGGGCAATGCCTTGGTCAGCCCTAATGAGCCATGGAGTTCCACCAAGTTTTGCGTATATTGCAAGAGATATGTTGTTTAATGCATATGACAAACTGTACTCATTTAAATTGGCGGTCTCAATCTCAAATTCTTGCGAAGGGATTTGATGAGATAAAAATTCAGCCTTTGAAATGAGGTAGGGATTTGAACCTCCGTAGAGCTCATGGAACTTCTCTTCTGTTTGTACTAGAGCAAGATTCCATCTTGGGCCATTAGGACCTCCACTTTCTAACGCCTGTCGTATAGCTCTCTTGTAAGCCTGTGCCGAATTGTCTTCGGTTACGAAGAATTCGGTGTCCAAGTCCTCAAGGTGGTACTTGCGGAGCAATCCCTTCTCGAATGGATTGGAAGAAGACTTGGAATTCGTTATTCCTTCCTTGAGCTTCCGGATGAATTGCTCAACCTGACCCTTTTTCGATTTTTGACAAATGACGCAAACCTTTGGCCTTGTGATGAAATCGCGTTGTGAATAAGGGCCATGTTTTTCCAAACCGTTATCGACTGGCCAAATGGATGTGCGATTACCTGTAGGGTCAAATACGTAAGTTGCTCCTGGTGCTTTGAGAACGGTAGGGAACTGTAGTTCCGAACTATCTCGAACCTCAAGGAACGAACCAAACGTACAAGTTAGTCCTTGAGCCATCTCGAGATTCTGCTTTGAGATGTACTCCAATACGCGTCTTAACCTCTCGAGCCTTTCAGGTCCTCTGCGTAATTCAGCAAGTCTAGTATCAAGTCGGAATTTAATATCGGGGACAAGCTTTCCGAAAGCGTAACTGAAACACCGCTCCCATGCGTCAGGCCTTGTTTCTATGAATGCTTCCTCAGCAGGAAATTCGGAGATTCCATCGCGAGAATCGGACAGCTTCAAAATCCCTTTGCTGAAGGAGTCGATTCTTCCTATCAACTCACTTTTAGGGAAAATCCTAGGGTCTCTAGTTTCCATCCGTCGCTTGACGTAAAGCCCTCGCGGGTCAAATCCGTCATTAATTAACTCTGAACAATTCCAGCCAATTTGCCTCGTTGATTTGAGGTCAAGTGTTAGGCCAACGAAGGGAGGACTATGGTCCAACTTGAACTCTCGAACGTCAATTTCAAACAAGGGATGAATGGAAATCCACTCAGGGCAGGTGACTCCTGTTGGCATGGACTGCGAAAGCAGTTCATCTTTGATTCCATCAGCCACAAAAAGAATCGGTAGAAAATCAAGTATGGTTCTTTTGTACGACGCAAAGAAATTAATAAGACTGTTTCTGATAATAGTGCAACATAACCAGCGATTATCATGCGAGTAAATCACTTCTGTTTCCCCACCTATGGTTGGGGATTCAAGTGAGAGCGGGACGCAGATGATTCGGTCGGCCTTCTCGCTGAGGTCCCTTTTAAAGACGTGGGTTTTGTAATACCTCGCCCTCAATTCATCCAATTGAAGATTGCTATCGTAATCAAATATCTCGACTTCCAACGGTGAGTTTGCAAAGTAAACGGGTGAGACATTGAGGAGTAATTTGGAACGCATGGCTCTAATAACCTTGAATGCCCAATCAGATTGTAATCCGCTCGATTTCGTCGAGTGTGATTTGGTCGCTCGTCCGGTCGTAGAGCTTGGTGGTCCTGGGGCTTTCGTGAGCCGCTATCTGTTGGGCCTTCTCTATCGTACCACCTGATTCGAGATAGGCCGTTATCCCAGTCGCCCGGAACGTATGGCAGCAAACGCGATTCGGCAAGCCAGCGGCGACCGCCCGCCTCTTAATCATGTCGAGGGCGTTGTTCCTTCGGAGAGGCGACTCGGTAACGTTTTGCGAGCGGCCTGGGATGGAACGGAAAAGCGGCGTCTTCGCATCGCCCGCAATTCCGGCGGCCTCAAGGTATGCGTCGAGATAGCTCTCGGTGTTGTGGTGGGCCGGGACCTCGTGGAACTTGCCGCCCTTCTCGTGGAGCCGGAGCCACCACCGCTTGCCGTTCGAGTAGTAGTCCCCGACCTTCATCCCGACCACGGCCGAGACCCGTGCGAACGAGTAGACCATCGTGGCAATTAGGGCTCGGTCCCTCAAACCCAGGACGGTCGAGGTCTCGATGCTGTCGAGGAGCTTCCGGGCGTCGGCGGTCGAGAGTACATGCGTCTTTCCCTTCCTCACAATGACCTTCGGACCCTTGACCGAGGCCGCCGGATTCGTCGGAAGGATTTGCCCGGTCACGAGGTAATCGAAGAGCATCTTGATGGCGGCCAGGTGCTGTTTGACCGTTTCGTCGGCGAGCCGGGCCCTGGACTCCTTGATGTAGGCGGCGACGGCGATGGGCTCGATGCTCCGGAGCGTGAGCCCGCGGGCCTCGGCCCAGCGAAGGAACTGGCCCACGGCCTGGGCATAGGCGGCCCGGGTGTTGTCGTTGGGGATGTTGGCGGTGAAGAACTCGAAGAAGCGGCGTGAGGCCTGCTCACCCTCGTTGGTGATGAGGGCCGGGACCACCAACGCGTTGGATTGCCTCGGAACCAGCTCACCGCTCATCGGCCCATCCCCTCGGTCTTGAGTCACCCGCGTTCAGCCTGACCCTAAGTCCCGCCGCTTCCCACTCCGAAACCGACGCGAGTCGGCTGAGGACCTTTTCGACAAGAGCGGCCACGGGTCGGAAGCGTTGGGAAAATTCGCCCACCGTCTTCCGCCGCCAAGCTCGCACCTCGGCCTGGCTCTCCTCGAGGAGCTTGACCCGGAGTTGCCTCAGCATCGCGTCGAGGGCCTCCATCCGCTCAGGCCGTCCCTCGGAGCAGGTCTCCTCGAGGAACGTTCGGCAGGTCGCCTCGCACGCGTTGAACTTCAACCACCATCTCGCCTCGTCTTCCATGTTCCTCCCGGGTCGCTGAATGCGTGGATGTTGTACCACGTCGTTCGTAGGTCATAAAGGGCGTTATGACCTACGAAGATGCCCGGAAAGTTTTGCCAACCAACTGACTTGCATCGATTTGTCGGCCCAGGAACAATCAACTCTCAAGTCCATCCCCCCAAGCGAGATTCAATCGATGGTTGATTTCAGCAAGTTGCTAAATGAAGACGAGTCGCCGATTCCGATTGAACCGGGTGAGCTCTTTCAGAGCTTGGTCCGTGAACCTGCTTACGAGTATGTGAGAAGCGTTCAAACGGAAGTCCTCGATGCGTGGTTCGCCCGACGAGACGAGCAGGACGCCGTGATTAAGATGAATACAGGAGCGGGTAAGACCATGGTTGGTCTCCTGATGCTCCAGTCATCCTTGAACGAAGGGGTGAGTCCTGCAATCTATCTTTGTCCAACTAAGCAATTGGTCGAGCAAGTAGTGGCCCAAGCTAAGGGTTGCGGAATACAGACGGTAGAGTTCGGTGCCGACAGAGAAATGCCCCCAGAATTTCTCAACGGAGAAGCAATCCTTGTCACAACATTTCAGAAGCTATTCAACGGCAGGACAGTCTTTGGGATTCCAGGAAGCGGAAGGCAACCGGTCCATCTAGGAGCCGTGTTGATTGATGATGCACATAGTTGTCTCTCAATTGCGAGAGAAACTGTTTCTATCACCCTTGCTGGCGGGAGTTCTGGCTACGAAAGCCTACGAAGCCTGTTTCGTCCAGCTCTAGAAACTCAGTCGATGGGTACTGCAGCTACCATTCTGAACAACGACCCTCGTTACTATATGGCCGTTCCTTATTGGGCATGGATGACAGCACATGCCAGTGTTGCAAGAATCTTAAGTGACTTGAGAGAAACCGAACCTCTTAGGTTCTCTTGGGATTTGATTAAAGATGACCTCGAAATGTCCCATTGCGTGATTGCTGGTCACAAACTTGAAATCACACCTCATATAATACCGATTGAACGAATCCCGAGTTTCACTGAAGCAAAGCGTCGTTTTTTTCTGTCAGCAACCCTCGTAGATGATTCAGTTCTACTCAAAGAGTTTGGGGTTTCGGAATCGGCTGTGAATTCCACTATTAAACCCAAAGCCCGTGGCGATATAGGCGAAAGGATGATTGTTGCTCCACGACTAGTCCACAAAGACCTAACAAGAGACAACGCACTAACGATAGCAAGTGCTATTTCCAAATCTAAGAGGAACGCCGTCGTATTGGTTTCATCGAAAGAACGGTCGAAGTATTGGGAGGACAATGGGGCGATTGTAGCAATGGGTGAATCCGTCGGGCCCATGGTATCGAGACTGCTTGAATCGACGGGAAACTTTGCAGTCCTTGTAAATCGCTACGACGGGATTGATTTGCCAGGCTCTGCATGCCGTTTATTGATAATGGATGGACTTCCGGCGGGCATGTCGCTCTATGAGCAGCATTTAATGAGTGTCTTGCCCAATTCACCGCAACAGCGAGCGAACATGGCTCAGAAGATTGAACAGGGCCTGGGCCGGGGCGTCAGGTCTGGAAGTGACTATTGCGTGGTCTTGTTGACAGGCGTCGACCTGGTGGCGTTCATAACGCGTCGCGAAAATCATGCTTTCCTCTCTCCTGAAACAAGGCGTCAAATCGAGATTGGTCAAGAACTGGCGAAAGTGTCTCAGCAAGAAGTTGGCGTTCCGCAGAAAAGGCTTCAGGATTTGGTCATCCCCTGTATCAACCAAGACGGAAGTTGGAAGCGTTACCATGCCCACAAGATGACAAACTTAGACAAGCCTTTGACCGACGAAGTCAGGCTCAAACTTGCAGCAATGGAACGGGCCGCTGTTGAGAAGTTTCGTTCGGGCTCTGCCCTTGAGGGAGCTTCCATTATTCAGAAAGTGTTGAGCGAACTGAAAATGTCGGAGGGGCCAGACTTTGGATGGTACCTACAATTAGCTGCCAACCTCACTCAAAAGATTGACCCCGCAAGAGCTCAGGAAATGCAGCGGAAGGCTCACGAAGCCAATCGGAACCTTTTCCGCCCCATCGATGGAATCAAGTATCAGAAATTGGCGTCCAAAGCTGGTTTACAGGCAAATCGGGTTTTAGCATGGGTCAGGGGACATACTGACTCCAACGCGATACCTGTCGCGATGGCTGCCATGCTGAGCAACCTGAGTTTCGGAGTAAGCTTTGAGGATTTTGAAAAGGAGTGGGCTCACTTGGCCGATGTTCTTGGATTCGCAGGTCAGAGACCAGAGAAAGAGTTCGGAAATGGTCCAGATATACTTTGGAACATGACAGACGGCTACTACCTCGTCCAAGAAGCCAAGAGTGAAGTTGAACTCAAGCGGAAGACGGTCCATAAGAGTGAGGCCGGACAGCTTTCGGTGAGCGTCAATTGGTTTAAGCAAACCTATGGTGAGGGAACTCCTTTCTCGCCGATTCTTATTCATCCAGCCACAGTTTGCCATGAAGACGCCTTCGCTCCTGAAGGCACTCTAGTCCACGATGGTGATAGCTCGGCTAAACTACATCGGAAACTAACCGAGTTCGCGGCCGCTTTGGCCTCTAAAGCTCCAGAGGCTTGGTCGGTTGAAGAGATTTCGGAACTGCTCTCATCGCATTCACTCACCCCGAGCCGTTTCCGAAAAGGGTTTTTCAAGCCTCTGGAATCTGCTCGCTGACTCTAGCTATCTGGCTGGGGTGTGAAGACGCGAATCAAGCTACGCAACATCGTTGGTTATCTGTTTACCGGAGATAAAGGGAATTATCTCCGGTAAAGGTGGCGGGGTTGAGGTCCCGATGTTCGCGGTGCGTGCTTCGTCGCGGTAGACTCGTCTGCCCCTCGTGTCGGTCGGTCGGGCCAGTCTCAAGGAGGAGGGGTTTAGGCTGGCGACAACGAGCGAGAGCCGATGAAGCAACTAGCGGGTTTCTCAAGGCAAGAAGCGGCCCTGGTCATCGTCACGATGGTCTGGGGCGGGACCTTCCTCGCCGTCCAGCAGGCCCTCACCGTCAGCGGCCCGCTTTTCTTCGTCGGCCTCAAGTTCGCTGCCGCCGCCGCTTTCGTCGCCTTAGCTTCGGTCCGCCTCCTAAAGAAAATGACCCGACGCGAACTCCTCGCGGGCGTCATCATCGGCGTCTCAATCTTCCTCGGCTACGTGCTCCAGACTTACGGCCTGCAAACGATTTCGAGCAGTAAGTCGGCCTTCATCACCGCCCTCTACGTGCCGATGGTCCCGCTCCTGCAATGGGGACTCCTCCGTAAGCCGCCCCGATTGATGAGCTGGGCCGGCATCGGCCTCGCCTTCATGGGCCTTGTGCTCCTGGCCGGGCCTGATGTTGGGCCGATTGGGCTCGGACGGGGCGAGATGCTGACGGTCATCAGTGCAGTCGCCATCGCCGCCGAAATCATCCTCATCGGTCTCTTCGCAGATGACGTGGATAGCCGCCGCGTCACCGTTGTCCAATTGGCGGCGACCGCCGCCATCTCCTTCTCGCTCATGCCTGTCGTCCGAGAGCCGGTCCCGGCCTTCTCCTGGCTCCTAGTGTTGATTGTCGGAAGCCTGGGGCTCGCCAGTGCGGCCATCCAACTTGCGATGAACTGGGCCCAGAAGTCGGTGTCACCGACGAGGGCAACGGTGATTTACGCGAGCGAGCCCGTGTGGGCAGGAGTGGTCGGCTACCTGGCTGGCGAACGGCTACCCGCCTTGGCGTTGCTCGGAGCCGCCCTGATTGTGGCAGGAGTCATCGTCAGCGAGTGGAAGTTAGTACCCAAAAACAAGGTGACATAAAGGGCATTCTCGGACGCCCTGAGCGAGCCCTAATCTCACCGAGCACGCTTGTCCGTGGGATAGAATACGGAAGAACGACTCGGTTTCATCCGAGCGGGAAATGCCAGAGGCCTGCCATCCCCGGGGGGGGAAGATGGCAGGCCTCTAACACTTCGAAGAGCGTGCGTCACCGGCCCTGTTGCTGCCGCCGGTCGTGCTGGATGGCGGGTCGGTTCAACACCTGGTTCGAAATTGCCTTCTGCTGGGTATTGCGGCGATTGGCCTCGAAGCGTTGGGCCACCTCGGGCCGGAGCTGCAAAGGGACCATTTGCCCCCGGTGGGGCGGTCGCTCCCCCGCATGCCCTTCGATTCGAGTGAAGGGATGCCGCACCTGGTGACGCTTGGCCGCCTCGAGGTTGTCAAAGCTCCTCACCACACGGCCTTGGGCCGCCCCGTTGGGGGCACACTTCTCGATATAGACCAGAGCGAACCATTTCGTCTGCCCGGGGGGGCGGTCCTCCGCCCGCTGGGTGGGGGTGCTTCGGGCTTTCTGCTGCTTCGGAGCGGCATCCCGCTTGAGCGAGCGGGGGCCGCGTTTGGCGGCTTGCTGAATCCTCGTTGTCAGGCCGAGCGGTTGATTGATGACCCTCCGAATGTTGCGGAGTTCCTCCGCCGGGCCGGTGGCGAGCCGGACCCGGCGGCCATCGGGGTTGATGCGATTGAGGCCGTAAACCTTGCGAATCGTCCCGGCCCGATGGTCCCTGACGCGGTAGAGCGAGATGCTCACCTGCCCATGTCTAACCTCACGCACGAACTCCGCGGTGGGCCTCAACGGCAGGCGGCCCATCGCCCGGGCGTTAACCCGGGCGGTACGTCGGGCCTCGATGCTCGCTACTTTGCGGCCCATGGCGTCGGCCACCGAGGCGGCCTTCGTGGCGACCTTGGTCGCCACGGCCTGACATTTTCGGGCCAGCCTGGCGATGGCCTCGAACGGTTTCTCAATCATTCGGGCAGCTCCCCATTTATCGTCAGCTTCTTCGCGAAGCGAACGATGGCGTTGTCCGTCAGCACGACCCGAAGGAAAACGACCCAGCAGGCGGCGATGATGGTTGACCAGAGAAAAGCCGTGGCTCGCTCGTCCACAGGGCCGAACATGGCCCTGAGTACCAGCCAAGGCATGGCGATAAGTCCCATGCCCAGCACCATGAGGATGAGTTTCATGAATGCGAAGACGACAAGGTGCGTCGCGACCACCCAATAGCCCCGGTAGAAGGCGGCGAGCACGATGACCAGGGCCACGGCCCCGGCGAGGAGCAGCAGCGGGTCTTTTGCGGTCAAGTCCGTGACGGACGCAATGAGGTCGCTCATCGATGTGTTCTCTTCGGTGTCAACTGGGGTAGGAGGGCCAGGGTCAAATCATCAATTGCTGTTATCTTCTTCGTTGATGAAGAGGCTCGACAGGAACCGCGTGAGCAGGTTGTCCCGGGTGAGGATTGGATTGATGACGAGCATCGAGGCGGTGACGATGACGGCCCCGATGAAGTTCCCGGCACGATTCCGCTCCTCCCCGAACAAGGCCAGCCAGAACAGGCCGAACGCGATAAATCCCGCCCCTACGAGGGCGAGCCCGTAGGCACAAAGGAGGATGCGAACGACGGCATTGGCCACGTGCCTCCAGCCACCCTGGTAGAGGACGGCCAGGATGAGGGCTAGAGACCCGGCAGCCAGGAGCAGGACAAACGGGTTATCCGCGGGCAGGGACTCGAACACCGTGGTGGCGGCAATCATCGTGAGCTACTCCTCTTCGGTTGCGAGTTGGGAATCGTCCTGCGGCTTCACTCCGGAGTTCAGGAAGAATTCGCGTTCCCACTCCTCCAGGGGTTCGAGGGTGTATGCCGCTTCGGGCTTCAGCGACCGGGCGTAGGAGACGAACTCCCCCGGCTCATGGACGTGGCGAGCAATCCATTCCGGGGACAGCCAAAACCGCCAGCGGATGGGCATAGGGAATCCGGTCACCGGGCTGATGAGCCGAGAGAGCGGCACGCTCGCATATCCGTACATGCCGAACTCGTAGGTACCGACCGGCAGGTCGCCGATGTCCGACTGCGTGACCCGTTCAAGGTCAAATCGCTCAATGTTCACGCTTTGAGTCACCGACCAGTTGGAGCTTCCGTTCGGCCCGCCGGTACCCCCCGTCTGGCGGCTCGTGCCCCGCTTCTCCTCGAACCCCCGCTCCTTCCCGAGTCGCCTCGCGAAGTAAGCCTGGCCGGGGCCGTCGTTATGCCGGAAGGCCACGATGATGTGGCACTGACCGAGCAGGGTCTCAGCCTGCTTTTCGCCGAAAACGGCCTCAACCTGGGCGGGCGTCTGCATGGCAAGGCAGCTACGGACGTCGCTGGAGCGGCCAAACTCGAGCACCTTCTGGATGATGGCCATCTTCTGGCCGCCACCGGCCGAGAGCTGCGGGAACTCATCGAGGTAGAGCAGCGTCTCGACGCCGATTTTTCCGCGAATGAGCAGCTCGTGGCCGATGAGTTCGAGCTGCACCGCGTTCCACGGCTCGATGGTCGTGTTGTAGCGGGGGTCGCTGCCCCACACCCAGATGATGCCCGGAGTATTGGCCGCCTCCTCGGTGGAAAACCGGCGGTCCTCGGGGGTCGATTCGATGAGCGAAGCGACGAGGTCCAGCCCTTTGAGCTCGGCGATGAGGGTCGCGTGGATGTTCGCGGCGGTCACCCCCTGCTCCGACGAGAGCAAGGACACCAGGTGGGCGGTCTTCTCGCACCGCCCGAGCACCTTGATGCAGAGCTCCAAGTCTCGCAGGATGAGCCCGACGTGCCGCACCGTCCAAAGACCCGGGTGCGTCGTGGCGAGCGACTGCACCACGCCGCGGAGCATGAGCTGGGCGGTCTTCTTGAAGAACGGATTGCTCTCACGAGCGTCGTCCTTGATGACCACCGCCGAGAGCTCATCAATCCGGGGCAAGTTGGTCAGGTTACCCGCACAATCCCAAGACCAGGAATCGGCGATAAACGGGTTGGTGGCCCGCACCGAGAAGCCGAGCGGTTCGTAGCGGGCCTTCAGAAGCGGGTAGAAATCATCCGGTTTTGTAGTGAACGCATGAACATTAAACGGGCGACCGGACGCAATGAGGGCGTCGATGTGGCTCGTCATCTGGGCCTTAAAGGCCGTGGTCTTGCCCGTGCCCATGCCGCCGGAATAGACCATCGCAAACTCGGCGAGCCTCAGGGGGACCGGCACGCCAGCGATGAGCAGCGAGTTCCTCTCCAGCCAATCCTCAGACGGGCGGCCCCTTAAGGCACGCCCCGCGTGAGACCTTTGGGTCAGGAGCGGACCCGCGAGCAAAGACAATATGTCTCTTAAGTGCTTCATTGTTCACGCTCCCAAAACTCTGCAATGAGGTCATCGAGGTGGCGTTCGGCCTCGTCCTGGGAGAACACTCCCGTGGGGCCGAGTTGGGGAGCAGGCGGCGGGGGCGGCTCTGAGATGAACCAGAATTCCTGGTACACCTCCCAGCCAGCGGCACCGACGACGAAGAGGAGGGGCACGCCCGCGACGACGATGAGCACCGACCCATAACCGCCGAGAAGAATGAGGCACAGGGCCGGGATGACCCCGATGTATGTCGCCTTGGCCGCCCCGCGAAAGGCGGCCTCGGCGACGGCCCTCGGCTCGAGGTCCGGCAACCGCCGGGACTCGAGCGGCGTGGGGGTTACGACTGGGCTTCGCCCTGGCCCGTGTCCGTGTCCGGGAGCGGGGACGATTTGGGCTTGTTGCGTGACCCCTTGGGCCGACCCTTGGGCTTTTTCGGCTGGGGCTTCGTCCGGGCCTGGTTGTCGGCCTGGTGCGAACTCGACGCGTCGGGCAAGGCTTCGACCTGGCCCGACCCGCCCTGCGGCCCAGAGACGGGCATGGGCCGCGAGATGGTCGAGCCCATGGAAGGGCGTTGCATTACCTCCCGCCGGGCTTCGGGGTCTGTCGGGAACAGGTGGGTAGGCGTTGCGACCAGGGCGGCCAGCCCTTCGCGATAGGCCAGTGCGGCGGCGGCCACGACCTGGTCACCACCTTCGAACTTCTTGGAGAACTCGGCGACCTGGTTCAGCGTCTCGAGATTCGCCTCGGCCACCTCGGCGAGGTCCTTCAAAGCCGACGAGGCCCGCTGCTCGGCAATCACGCCCTGGTCGAGGTCGAAAATCGCCTCGTGGGCCTGCTTCCTGTTCTGGATGAGCAGGGAGAGCCATTTCCACGCCATCGATGGAACTCCTGATACGGGGTAAATCATGGTGGGATAGGGCCTAGGCTCCGTTTCGCGATGCGCAGCATCGCACCACAACCGCCGAGCGGCTTTCTCGATGGGTGTTTGCTGGTTGAAGTCCAGGCGGGCGTAGGGCCTCTGCCCTCGCGGATTAATTGTGGATTAAAATTCCACAGAAACAATAGCCTGGTTCAGATTTTCTTGGCGGGGCGTCCCGGCTTGCGGTCTGGGAGCTCAAATGAGTCGCATTCGACTTCCGAAAACACTGGCTTCCCGTTCGGTCCAAGAGCACCAATTTGGATATTCGGGTTCAAGAACCATCGCTTGAGTTGAGTTTCATGCAGGCGGATGCCGTGGGACTGGGAAATTCTCTGGGCCGCTTGGTACGTGTTGAGTGTCCTCTCTTCGCTCGGCGGCCTGAGTTCCTCGGCAATCTCCATGATTCGTTCGGCCGCAGGTTTCGCCCTATCCGGATGTGCTCGGCCGAACTCGGTGAACTGCGAGAAGACTAGGGCCTGCCGTTCTTCCGGCGTGAACTTGGTCTCCGTCGTCATCGGGGGAGCCAACATGACGCCTTCCGGCCTCGTCAGGCTGGCCAGCGTCGTCTCCACCCACGGGATTCCCGCAACGACGTCGAGCGATTCGTTGGGAATTGCGGGAGACAAGCCTCTCAGAAGGTTTTTGAGTTGCTGCTTCTCTTTGTCGTGCTGGATTTTGTCTTCTGGTACCACTGGCAATATTTCAAACGGGATGTACTCCAGCACGATACCATCAAAACCTATTGATTCGGAAAACTTCATTTTAAAATGAGGTTCGAGCATAATATTTCCGATATCTTCTTCGGAATTCAGATTGGCTATCACGCCGTAGGTGATTTTCAACTCTTCGTTACTTTCGGCATTCTTCGAGTTCGCAGACTCAACGGCATCATCCGCACGGAGTGGTTCTTTCTCCTTGCTCAGGTGTGTGTCCGGCGGTTTCTTTCTGCCCATTGAGCACCACTCCCCCTCTCCTACGTCTTCTCGCTGTATCCCTAAGACCCACCTGGACCTTCAGACCCCGCAGGGTTCTGAGTCCATTCACTCCCTTGCGGCAGCACCTCCATTTTATGCCAGAATTATTCCCTTTCTGGCATTTCCCATGGTCTGCACCTATCTCAGTTGTGGTCCTCCGGGTGGCCTGCCGGTCCACGCGAAAGCTTAAAAGCGTCATGGCTTTAACGCCTTGATGCCATCTGGCTTCAACGCCTTAAAGACTAGACGGATTGTGTCTCTGTTCAACGATGGTCGTAAACTACTGCCTTGACACCAGATTAAATGCCAGAATTATTCCTTTTCTGGCTTTCTGGCATTTCCCTTGGCCTTCCAATAGTACTCAAGAGCTCGGTCCACCAAGTCGCTGAACTGGCACTGCTCCTTCCACGACCAGTCGCGGTAGGTGGCCGCGAGGTCTGACCGCAATCGGAGCGAGACCTTCTCACGCTCGACCATGGCGGCTGGGGTCTTGCTGCCCGGCGGCCTCCCCCTCCTCGCCTCCTGCTTCTTCAGCGGAGCGGCTCGCTTCGGTGTCGCCGCTGGTGGCTCGGCGAGGTCCACGACCTGGGCGGGGGCAAATTGAGCCCCTTCAACCTGTCGCTGGGCCTCGGGTGGCCCGGGGGTCTCCACCGGCTTGGGCATCTCCACCGCTCGGCTCTCGGCGACCGTCTCCTCTTCGGGGGCGTTGGCTGCTGCCTCGTTCCTCGAGATGATATTCCCGAGGACTCCCCCGATTCCCTTTACTTGCTTTTGAGCCACGGCAGTTCCTCTCCCAATTTCTTGACCACGACTCCGTAATCCTCAAGGGCGGTCGAACGCTTAAGCTTCAACATCCCCCCCCCTGCCGCCGCTTCCACGAGGTCCACGTCCTGCCGAATCTGACCGAGGACCGGATAAATCTGCTTCACCTCCTCGATGACCTGCTGAGTGATGGCTCGACGCGAGTTCGCCTCGGTGAGGATGACCCCGACGATTTTGAGCTGCTTGTTGACGTACTCCTTGAGGACCCGGACCACCTCCGTCAGGTGGCCAACAGCACGGAGCTCAAACCCCCCAGCCTTCATCGGGACGATGATGCCCTCGGCTGAGGTAAAGCAGTTTGTCGCGAGCACGGCGAGAGACGGCGGGCAGTCGATGATGACCAGCGTGTCTTTCGGCAGGTCCGTTTTCTCGAGACAGGTTTTCAGCATGTACTCGCGGGCGGTCTCGGCGAGGAGTTCGGTCTCTGCCTTCGCGAGGTCAATGCTCGATGGGGTGATGGAAAGATTCTCCGCGAGCTCAACTACCGGGAGAGGTCCCCTGCTCTTCAGGGCTTGGTAGAGGACTCCTTCGGTGTCCTCATATCCGAAGGACTCGGTGAGATTCGCCTGAGGGTCCATGTCTACGAGGTGGACCCTTTTCCCCTGCCGACTGAGGAGCACTCCCAATACAGCCGTTGAGGTTGTCTTGGCAACTCCCCCCTTTTGATTCCCAACCGCAAGTATGTGCATCCCCAAAATCCTCCAATAATTCTCCGTAAGTGACTGTAGCGAAACGTAGAAAAATTCTTCCTTTCTGGCAATGCCAGAATTATTCCTTTTCTGGCATTCTTCCAAAGCAAGAATTCTGGCTTTCTTCCTTATCTTCCTTTCTTGCCTTTCAGGCTTTTTCAAATGAATTCTGGCTTTCTTCCTTTTCAAGAATTCTGGCATTTCAGGCAGGCCATTTCGGAGACCGAGTGGAGCGGGGCAGGGGAGGGGGCCGATGCTGACTGGTAGTTGCTGTTTGGCCACAGAGCGGGCAAAGCAGCTTGGCTCCAATCATCCGATAAGGCGGGCTACTCTGATGGCAGAGAACCAGGACGCTCAGGCAGGCAAAGCTCGGAAGCGGCAACCGGCCAAAGCATCGGTCCGTGTCGCCACAAAGAAGCTCAAATCAACTATCCACCTGACCCCGGAAGCGTCTCAGCGGCTTGATATCCACGTGGCGATGATGGGTCCAGGCTTTGACCGCTCGAGCCTCATCGAGAATCTCATCAACACCCACCTTCGTCGCTACGTGGTCTCCGACCGGGGCGGAGCAGCGTCGGACACTGACGAGTTGGCGGCGGCGGGGTAGGGCGGTCGCCATCTCAAAAGAGGGCTTTGGAGCTTCCCTGAGCCCCGTGGTGGCTTTGCTTGCCCGGACCCAAGGGAAGAGGTGGCCAAGCCGGAGACTCGGCGTCCTGGGTCATCCTGGACTGCCAAAACGGATGTTAGGATTCGCCTGGCTCGGGGATACCGAGAAGCTTCCGAACATGCTTCTCGCGTATGACCCTGAGGAAACCCTGCCTAATCGATGAGCGGGGCATCTGCTCGTAGGCGGCTAGCATGACGGGGTCGGCCTGCTTGAGGGCCTCGGCATTGAATTGCTCTAAGCCCCCGTCCTTGGCCGCTCGCTGAGTGAGGTACTCATCGACCTTGGATTTAACAGCGGTTTCGGCTGCCCTAGCTTCCCGGGCTTTGCGAGCGGCTTCGGACACTCGACGTTGCTCGGTCTGCTTGGCGAGTTCTCTCTTTTGGCGGTCGGATTTCGTCTCAAAACCCTGGGGAAGCTTCTCGCTGAAACGTCCTCGGATTGCTGAGGCGAGGTAGGCCCCGTCATCCTTGACCTTGGTGGGTTTCTTTTCCTTGAGCCAATCGAAGAGCTCACACTCGGCCTGAATTTCCTCCTCGGAGAATTCAGCCACGAGTTGAGAGGCCACACCCGAAGAAACCCCCCGGTCAACAAGCTCCTGCTCCAGAGGGGAGAGCACGACCTGGTGAGCGACGGTTTCGACAGTGACAGGGCCTTGCTCGATTTCGAGAGTCCGAGGTCCACCTCGTTTAGTGAACGCTCGAAACTCGGCCTTAGCCTTTGGGCCCGGGGTATAAACCATCGTCCAATCAGGCTTACCCGACTTGTCGATGCACTGCTCAAACTCAACGCACTCGACGTATCCCGAAGCCAAATGGTCCCGGTGGATTCTGGCCATCTGGGGACGAACTTGATTCCAGGTGAAGAACCGTGAAAGCGGAGCGTAGGTGCAAAACTCGGAATAGCAGAGCTTGGCATGCCTGCGACCGAATTTCAGGGCCGCGTAAATCTGGTAGCTCAACAACTCGTAGAGCCTTTGTGATGCGGGCGGTAGGTCCTTCAGGTAATCGTAGTCGAGCGGCCTGGTCTGAGCTCCGCTAATGACCTGCATGAACACGTCGTTTAGCACCAGGTAGACCGCATCGGCCCGCCTTCCGTCGGGTAACTCCTCGCCGGTGAAAATCACGCTATAGCGAGTGAATCCGGCCTCGAGCTCCTTGGTCTTGCCATCGGCGAGCTTGTATTTGAATTTGGCTTTGATGCTGACAAAGGCGTTTTGGAAAAGGGATTTTCTGATGTGGTCGCGAGATTTCCCGCCGCTCAAGCCAAGTTCTCGGCTGATGTCGTGAATGCTGCCGAGTTTAATCAGCTTCGGAATGGGGCGACTGGCTTCCTCGATTCGCCGGTTCACGATGAGGGTATCGATTTTGTACGCCAGGGGCCCGGGCTGACCATAGTGGCTGTCGTGGCCTACCTGCCATTGAACGAGACTCGCTCCGTCTGGGCTTTGCTCGCGAATCTCGATGGAAACCATTCCCTGCTTTGCCAAGCGATGAACGGGGTATCGAGAGAGAGCCGTCTCAACCCTGATGACGTTGAGGGGCGTAAGCCCTGCGGGCTTTTGAATTTCCTCCTCGTCAGCCTTCATGAAATCAAAATCCATAAATACAACAACACTCTTATGGTTATTGTTGTTGTCTTTAAGAGTCTTAACAAGAGTAATAGTATAAAGCGAATTCCCGGGTCAGAAGGCATGGAATACCAGTCACTTACAGGAAAATCAAGCCCGAAAAGCGTAACTCAAAGTGGCCAACCTCGTAACTCAAAGTGGCCAGGGCGGTAACTCAAAGTGGCCAAAGGCGTAACTCAAAGTGGCCAACCTCGTAACTCAAAGTGGCCAGGGCGGTAACTCAAAGTGGCCAGCGAAGCAACGCTCGAAGGACCAAAATCGGGCAAATCGCCTCGCTACTGTCAGCGGGAAAGATGACCAGGGCTGGGTTTACGTCCAATCTCGGTACCCAAGCCATCTAACACGGCGTTTAATCAGCTTGGGGTAGGTCGTCCGGTGGCCACTTTGAGTTACGGCCCTAAAGGCAATTAGTTTCAGGTATTTAGGCTCCCTAGATACCGCAAACACGCTGAGTCTTCTCATATTTCCTATTCTTAAGAGCATTCGCAAGTAATTGGAAATATTCAGCTTGCGATGATATTTGGTTTCTGGATTGAGCCGTCCAGTCTTAGAGGCCAGTCCGGTAACTCAAAGTGGCCAGTAGACACCTAAAGGGCCTGGTCTGGCTTCCGGTTTCACGCTTTGGGGTTTGCAAAATGTCCCCCGGTTATCGGTGGAGCCGTAACCGAAACCGTGATTGTGGTCCGAACGAACTCCAAAGCGTGAAGCGTCACCAAAGGGCAAGGAGTTCATCCTTCGGACCGCGGTACACGCCGAGAACCGGGGAACCTTTTACTTTTCTCTCCCTGCCCCCGGCCCCTTCATCCTCGCCCCCTCACCCCGTGCTGGGGGGCGAGGATGAAGGGGCCGGGGGCAGGGAGCCATACACTCCCGCTCGAAGCCTGGCGTGGGGATAGACCAGTTGCCCGGCCCATGCTTCTGGTTTGCTGATTCTGAGCCCCCATCACGCGGACGGCTGAGCCGTCCGCAAATCGTCCCGGAGGGACACCGCCTCCGCGTCAGGGGGCGAGAGGGGGAGTCGCCGCAGGCGACCGGAGCGAAGCGGAGCCCGGAAGCACCCGGCCCCGCAGGGGCGACGCCAGAGGGATTATCCGGCTGGGCGGGAGGCTCACAAAATCCGCCCACCCATTTCCAAAAGATGGTTTGAGAATGGGCCGAAAACCCCCGCAAATATCCGGCGGAAACTCCGAAAACGGACCGTTTTCCAGGTCAGGAGGCCCATTTTCAGGGTTTGCGTAAGTCGAGCAATTTCAAGCACTTCGTAGAAGTGGACGGGTGTGGCATTTAGGGCAGTAGAGGAGCGAAATGGAGGCCCATAGGCCGAAATGGAGTGACGAGGGCTCGCCTGGGAGCCGAGCGAAAAGACCGCAGGGAATGGAGGGAGGCGGATTTGGGGGAGGGGAGGCGGCGACCGAGGAGCAAGGCAGCGAGAGCTGCTGAGCGGAGTTATCGGGGAGGGGCCGAGTGCCGTGAGCTGTAAGCAGCTAACGGCAGGAGGGCGAGCGGGTGGGAGAAGGCAAGGCGAGCAAGTCGAGGGAGACGGCGGGGCGATTGCGAAGGGGAAGGGGGCGGAGGCGTTAGCCTCCTGCCCCTCTCCCCGCATGCAATCAGCCTCGCTTGTCCTCGATGAGCCGCAGGACGACCCGCCCGTCTAGCGGTTGCAGGTCGAGCGATATGGTGAGCCCCTTGCCGTTTGTGTGGCCCCAGGCGACGCCGATTTGACGCCACTCCGATTTCCTCCCATCCCGTTCCTTAACCCACCAGGCGGCGTGCGTGGGGCGTTTAACGGCCTGCCCGTTCGATTCGTAGCTCTCTTCCATTTTCGTGTTCCAACAAAAGGGCGGGGCCACTCGACCCCGCCCGGTAATTTCTAAAAGGGTTGGGAGTCAAATTCCTCGTCGATGAAGGTCTCTGCCACTTCGTGCCAATCCACTTCGGAAAGGGCTGCGTTCAGGAGGTCGGAATAGAGGTTGGGCCCAAGCTCAGGCATCCCTTCGTTGAGCTCCTCCTTCAACCGAGTGGCGAGGAGATAAACGGGGGCCCTCCGTGGTTCCCAGATGCCTTCTCGGACTTGCCAACAATCGGCGGCTTCCTCTCTCGCCTCCCTGGCTGCCCCAACCCAATAAGCTTGATTTCCCTCGTCATTCTCCAACCAGAGGCACACGGCCCAGGTCTCGTAATTGGCGAATCCGTTGTGCTTTTTCTCGGCTTCCATGCTCCCAACTTCGTAAGTGGGCCCGCCTCACCATCGAGCGGACACCAGGTTATTTCCATTCCAGCCTCCGCCCCCAGAACCGCTTTTCGGCGGCGGGAGGGGAGAGCGTGTGTTTCGACCCGCCTTGCACGCACGCTCTCTCCTCCCGGTGCTGAAAAGAGGAAATGGCCCTCTCTGGAGCGATAGCGGAAGGCGATTTGGCGGGAGCCAATCCCTAGCGGCGTCGGGAGTGGGAGCGTTGCAGGGGGCATGACATAGCGAAGTCTTGGCGTGACCCCTGCTAAGCGAAGCGACCAGAGCCGATGGGGTGGGCGACGAAGGCTGATGCGGCCCTTGGCCGCACCTCTTTGGTTCTAACGCGTGAGGGGTCTGGAGGGTGATTAAGTCCGCTAGGACCGAAGCGACAGCGAAGCCCGGAAGGGGCCCGACCCGTGAGGAGCACGCCCGAAGTCCCTCACCGGCTAATCGAATATCCCCGCTTAATCGTGTGCTCGGAGAGTTGCCCTGTCTGCTCGACCACGGTCCTTGTCACCTCCTGGGCCATCGTCTTGTAACGGGCCTGCCCGAGGGAGCGAATCAGGTTGGCGAGCTTCGGCCCACCGGCGGAGAACTCGTCGCAGAAGAGATGCGTGCTCTTGATGCTCCGAGAGAGCTGGACGTATCCCATGTGCTGGTCGGTCATCGAGCCGCCGATGAGGACGTGCACGTGGGGGAGCGAGGCTCCTTGGAGCTTGTGCGTGGTGGATGCGTATCCGAGCCGCAAATTGTCTTTCGAGTACTTCTTGAGGTCGACGGTCACCTCTCTCCCGTCCTTGTCGAGCTTGAACGTGACCCGCTGAAGCTTGTTGTCGATTCGGGTTACGGTGCCGCAGTCCGAGTTCTCGAGTCCGTTCGGCTTCGACCGTTTCTGAAACTGAACCTTGTCGCCCTGGTGGATGAAATATCCGTTCGCGTAAAACTTCTTCTCTGGGTCCACCTCGCCACACAGGATGCGAGCGGCCTGGGCCTTCACGTTGAGAGCCTTCACCTCGGAGTTGGTTGAGGCGAGCATAAAGACGCTGGTCGGGTCCTTGATTCCGCCATCGGCCTTCCATTGCTCAAGCAGCCTATCCATCGTCTCGGGGCGGGTCTTCGCGAGGTGAAACCGCCCGTTGTTGATGTAAGCCTTGATGGCGGCATCCGCATCCCCTCGTTCCATTGCCTTCACGGCATCGCGTGCCCACGGGTCATCCTGACGGCGAATCTTGGTCAAAAGACTCGTCCCCAGGACGGATGCGAGGTACTTGAACGGGCCACCCGCCGAAATCGGCTGAAGCTGCTTGTCGTCGCCGACGAGGATGAGCCTGGCTCCCGGAGCTTTCTTCACGTGCTCGATGAGCTTCGCGAGCTGATTGGTCCCGAGCATCCCGGCTTCATCGACCAGCACCACGGACTTCGCATCGAGCTTCAGCCGACCCTTATCGAGTTGGTAGAGGGTCGATTGGAGCGTCTCGCAATCGATGCCCTTGCCGACCCCCTCTTTCAGTCTCTGCATGGCGGCACCGGCGACGGCACAGCCCCAGATGAGTCGGTTGGGGTCCTCTCGCCTCCAGGCGTCCACGCAGGTCTTTAGCGTCGTCGTCTTCCCGGAACCGGCAACCCCTCGAAGTAATCTCACGCCGGGCCCAGAGCAAAGCTCCTGGACCGCCTTCGCCTGCTCGGGGTCAAGCTTCTTCCCGTGGTCGGCGGTGTGCTTGAGAGCGGCCTCGATGTGGCGGGCCGGGGTGCCGCTCCGGGGTCCGCGAACGATGAACTCCACATCCTGGAGCATCTGCCGTTCAATCCGCCTGATTTCTGGCGTGGTGAATCGTTCTTCAATTCGCTCGATGTATTGCTTCTGCTTGGTGTTGCGGCTCTCGGTCTTGATTGGGCCCAGAGAGATGAGCTCAGGGCTCCGAAGCTTCTGCTCCATGAGCTCGCGAACATCCCTAGCCGAAATTCGCCCCGCCGACCGCTCGGCAACGGCCTTCGTGAGCTCGGTCTCGTTCCAGTGGGAGTAGTTCTCGCTCAGAGCGGAGACGGCCTCCTGGTAAATCTTCTCCTTCCGTTCGGCCCGTTCCTCGGGGGTGAGCTTCTGATGAGGCTTCAAAAGCCGCCCGATGACTGCCTCGGTAACTCCGAACTCGAGCCCCACCTTCTTCCACTCGGCAATGAGTTCCGCTCGCGGCTTCTCGGTCTCCTTGGTGCGGCGGGTCTCTTTGGCGATGAGCTCGGCGTATTTCGCCGATGACGCATCGAGACTTCCGGCCCGAAGGTCCATCACCGCCTCAATCTCGGCTCTCCTCTTGGAAAATTCCTCGATGAGTTTGGATGGAATCCCCGCCAGCTCAAAGCCGATGCTCGAGCCGAGCGGGCGTTGTTCAACCTGGAAGCCGAGCTTCTGCATCTGGTCGGCGAGTGCGGCCCGGTAGATGGCTCCTGCGGCCATTTTCACGTGATAAAGAAACGTAGAATCGACTGCCGTGGTCCTCCCGTCCGGGTGAACGGTGAGATTGATGAGGACCGCGTGGGTGTGGAGCTGGGGGTCCAGGGCTCGCGAGGTGCCGTGCTCAAAAAGTCCGAGAAGGAGCGGGGCCTTCACGAGGCTCTGCCCCTGGCTGCCGACACGAGCGTAACCGGCCTTGTCCTCGAGGTACTCGATAGCCTGCTTCACGGCGGCGAGCTGCCCCTTCTGGATGGCCAGCCGAGTTGCTTCGTCGCCAATGGCCCAGGCGACCGAGACAGATTTCGGGCAAGAGAACGTGAGGTCGTGCCCGGGATTTCTGCCCTCGTCTCCAGCATTCCGAACGAGCCGTTTAGTCCCGGTCTCCGCATCGAACCCGGCACAGAGTCTTTGAACGTGCTCAGCCTGGGCGTTCCCGAAGAGGCCCAATTCCCTGGCGGCGGTCCCTGCCCAAATGGGGAGCGGCTCGCCCCCGAGCGAGTAGTAATTGATGCTCGTCAATTGCAGGTAGTAATCGGGTCCCCCGGAAAGGGCGGCGATGGAAAGCACGAGGGCACCTCTCAAACTTCAAGAGTGTTGAAGCTAGGCCGACGACCTGGTGAGCGAAAGGGAGAGGAGGAGGCGGGACAAACGATAAATGATATCCACTACGTCAACGGGTCAGAATTAAATCATAATTGATGGCGTATTTTGCTCCGCGTCGGGATAATCCGACACGGAAATGCTCGGAGAAAAGGCCGCGAGAAGCGGCCTTTTCTCTTGGCGATACGAAAATCAATTTTGGATTTTAAGCTGCTGTTGCAAAGGGATTTGCGATGAAATCTTGCGGAAAATAATCCGATTCGTGCAAGAGCCGCTTGCACAAATTCGCGGTCGCTTCCTGCTCGTCTCTTCGTTGTGCGTCCATGGTTTTCTTGCCATCGTCGGGCATGGACGACTCAGAAAAACGTGGGACACGCAGGAGGTGGAATAATCGACGGCGTGATTCAAAGCCGACGCCGAGTTTTCCGGATATGCCCTTCAACGTGGGCAAAGAAATCACCCCGAAGCATCTGGGCTTCCTCCACGTCCATCGCGGAATCCCGGTCTCTGATATCGTGAACCGCTATCCGAACCGTCTGAGTATGGAGCTCGCGTATCTCGGGCTCTCCAACTATTTCAGGGACCGCGAAAAGCTCGACGCGGAACTAAAAGCCGAGTTGAAATTCATCGGCGGGTCCGCGTTGGAAGATAGCTCGTTTAGCCTTCCTCGCGTGGGCCTGGCCTCTCTCGTCGTGGCTGAGGAGGCGTTTGCGGCGGTCGCTGAAGCCGACCGGAAACGAATCGAAAAAGAGAATTGGAAACCAACGCTCCGCGTTGGCGAGCCTCCGAAGCTGCCAAGCTCTGAGCCATCCCCTCCCGGTGAAACTGAGAAGGCTCGCAAATGGTCCGCAAAATCCATCTGGCGAGAGTTCAAGGGCCAGAGCTGAAGGTGAGAATCCGCCTCGAAGAGGCTTGAGCTCTGACCAGTCCACCCGGCTCGTCGAATCTCGTTGACTATCGCACCTCGTTCTATGATTCTTCCATATATGAGGAAGATAGAACATGACGCAGGTGCCCTGACCCCCTTCGGAATCACCAACTCGGGCTGCGAGCTCTCCAGGGAACAGGTCAGCAGAATTCAGGAAATCATCGCCCCTAGCTTCTCCTACCTCGCTCGCCTGAAGGTGAACCTCGAGGAGAGAAAAGGGTTTTACCCGCAGTTTGGTCGCGTGGTCTCAAAGGCCCATGAGGGCCTCGAAGAGCTTTCGATGTTCCTCCGCTACGAGGACATCAGGAGGGAGAACAGCCGAAAGGGTGGGGCTTAATGGGTTCGCGTGAGTTCGTATGGCCGATATCAAGAAGCGAATTTCGACGAAGCAGGCGATGTGGTCCCTCGAGCGGACAGAAAGGATGCAAGCCTTTCTGAGCAAGATGGATACGTGGCTCGCCGATGGCGACTACACCGACAAAGTCAGGTCAGCGACCTCGGAGGCTCACGAGGCAATTTTCAACCTGAATTACCGGCTCAAGCTCGAGGCGGCGATTCAAGCCGACAAGAAATCCCAACGCAGGTAGGCGGGGAAGAGCGGGGTTAGTTCAGGGTTGAATCGTCGAAAGCCCCTCGAGTCGAGCGACGTCGATGAGCCGCTGGTCCGAGCAGACGAAGTGGTCGAGCGGGAACGAGCGGTGAAGGTGAAGGGCGACAGAGAGCTGAATCGCATCGAGGGCCCGAAGTTGCCGACTCATGGCGTGCTTGCCGATGAGGTCCCCGGCGAACTCGTAGTGAGCGTTCAGAACTCGAATGGGCCGGATGGCCCGGCTCTTGATATCGGCAAGAAATCTCTTCCGGAGGTTGCCGTAATCAGAACTCGAAAAGACGCCGGTCCTCACCTTGCCAGCGAAGCCGGAAAGCATCTCAACCGAGGCGAGTCGGGAAATGAAGACCTCCGTGCCTTCCTCGTCCAGGAGCTGCCGCACGAGGGGCGAGCCGACCTCGGCGTGGTAATTCTTCACGAGCGAGCTGGTATCGAAGTAGAGTCGGGCCATCAGAACCGCTCGGCCCGCTCATCCTCGATGATGGCATCGGCCATCGAGCCGGGGATTTTTGAGGTGGCGGCGAGCACTTCCTCGAGCGAGACGGAATCATCACCCTCGCGAGCACAGTATGCCTCGAACTCGAGGTCGATGAGGTCCTCTAGCGTTGGGTTCGTCTCCCGGCCCTTCATGGCCTTCAAGGCGGCGAGCATGACCGCCTCTTCCGAGGGGTACTGACCGTTCTCGATTTTCTCCTCGACCCAACGCTTCAGGTCCGAGGTCAGTGGCAAGTTCATCGATTTGGCTCCGGGTTCTCTTCCGGGTAGCTTACCACGAGTCGCGTATTTTGGGCACGAAGAATGAAGCGAAGTGATGACGTGGTATCGGCTTCGGAGATTGCCTCCTGGGAATGGTGTCCGGAATCGTGGCGGCTCCATGCCATCGGCCACAAGTCAGGTAACCGTGAAGCCCTGGAGCGGGGGACCGAGCACCACACCGAGAAGGCGGTGTTCGAGAAGCGGTCCCGCTCGGCCATCTCCCTCGGTTGGTGGCTAATCGTCCTGGGCGGTCTCGCTGCCCTGGCGTTAGCCTACGCCCTGGTGAGTGCCTGATGGTCACCCTCTACCGTGTTGCCTACCTCCTGCTCCTCCTGGGCGTTGTACTGGTGGTCTTGTCCCGGCGAGGCCGAAAGGCAAAAGGACTCGGCGATGGGCAGACGGTCGCCCTGGATAACGTGACGCTCTTCTCCGAGCGGCTCGGGCTTGTGGGACGACCCGACCGCATCGTGAAGGTGGGAGAGGCGTTCATTCCTGAAGAGTGGAAGAGCTCAAAGAAGGTGAGCCACGGGCACAAGCTCCAGCTTGCGACCTACTTCCTCCTCATCGAGGAGGAGTATGGGGTGCGGCCAGCCCACGGATTCGTCGTCCTGGGCGACGGGTCGAGACACGAGGTCGAAAACACCGAGTCGCTTCGCTCAGAAGCTCTCGCGATAGCCGAGAAGATTCGCGAACACCGGATGAGCATCGGCGAAGAGATACGGGTGCGGCAACCGTTATGGACGTGCCGCGTGTGCGGCCAGAGAGCAGTGTGTGTTCAATCGTCAGTTAAGTCGTAGAACCGAAGGGCTTTACATCGCGTGGCGGGAGGATGGGCATCTTACCGATTGGTGACGGTAGATAAGCTGGCTGATTCGTCAAATGCCGCAAAAGGTTTTCGAAGCCCTCGGATAGTGAAAGGTCGTAATAGGTGGCTCCGGTCAGAATGGTCGGACGTTGTGCCAAATCCTTGCTGTCAAAAACGATGGGTATGAACTTGTCATTATGAAATTCATGTTCATAAAGTGTTCTTGTGATAATTCCGCCTTCCCATTTCACGCCCTTTCCTTTACCAGCCTCTTCTTCACCCTCACATCGTTTACGGTATTTCTCTGTGCAGACGCAGAGCACATAATCAGCCCATCGAATTTGTCGAATCATCCAATCCGGAAGCCCTTCGGGCGGCATACCGGAAATGAAGACATCAACGCTTGCCTCGAACCCATTTTCCCGAAGAGTGTTGGCGAGGCTAACGACTCGCTCTTGATGGGGTGGAGCTTCCCAAGCGTAACTCAGGAAAATCTTATTTTTAATCGCTCCACTCATGGGATTTACCCGTCTTTCCGAAAGGTTGCTTGTCGATTCCGAGAGAGTATCTTCGTTCATAGGTAAAACAAGGCGTGGGCCAGAATTAATAATTTGAGCATTGCGTTTAATGCCGTCAAACGCGGCCACCCTGAGAGCAAGTTGAGCCGTGCAAAGTCCTTCGGATGGGCTAAGCAGAAGAGCAAGAGATGCTACTTCGTCGGATTCCGCATGTCCCAGCTGAACTGGGGGGAGAAGGTCTCTCGAACGTAGTGTGACGCGGACGTCGGCCACAGTCTCATCTGATGGGAGAGGGCACGAAGCGGCGGCTCCGACTAAACGACGAACGGCAGCAAAGAGGCATCGCTCCCAGTCATGAGTACTCTTGCGTGAGTGGGAAGTCGAAAGGAACCGAGTCATCCATTCGCTTAAGGATTGCGTGAGAGATGGGTCGCCACAGTGGCGGGCACCAAGGGCGATACCGAGTAGTGCAACGGCGTCGGTCGTAAAACTCGCCGATGAGCCTGCAACAGTCTCGGGCCTTCCAGAAATCCAATTCAAAGAGTCTTTGAGCACCTCCAAGTGTTTGAAGGCAAAACCCTGTGCGTTCGCCGCGATTCCTAGAGTCGCCACACCTCGGGCTTTCCTGCACCCCGTTCTCAGAGCAACTTGGAGCGGTCCTTCGATAGTCAGAACGCTTTCGGACTCCCCAAGTAACCAGGCAGCAAAGACTTCGTCCAAATCGTTTCGACCCGAAAGCTTCCTCACATCTCTGACAAGGTCTTCTCTGGCGTCCTTCAATAGCCTGTTTTGGGTTTCGGTCATAGAAACCACCTCGTCCAACCAATCCTTCCCAACATCGCGTTGGAATTCCAATTAGGGATGGTTGAGAGTTGACCGAGCTGCCGTGCGATGAGCCCAGAGTAGAGGATGGAAACGGGCATGTCGCAGGGGAAGAAGCCTTGCCAAGAATGGCTAGCGAACGTGAAAACTTGTCTAGACAGATATGTTGTATCGACAAAAGTGGAGTGGCGATGAAGACGCAAGAGTACTGGGAAGGGAATACCGTCGTCGGGTCGTTTTACCTCTCTAAAGCCCGTTAGAGATAGTAGAACTTCATCATGTGACAAGCGAAAGAAAAGACCACGAGTAGGGCCAAAAACACCCTTCATTTTGCGAGTGCGTTTATCTAGAATCCCACCCTGATTTTCATCAAATACAAGATAAGGGTGGTCGGTTACAACGTGAATAAAAGCATACTCGACATCGTATTCACCCATCTCTTCCATAAGAGCTTTGACTGCCAATGTCTCAGCATCACGAAGCGGCTTGAAGGCATGGAAGATAAGGCGAACAGGGTCTCTAGCCCTCCAGTTGATGTCAGCTCTGACCTGATTCACAGCGATACGAAGCGTCGCTAAAAGCTCGTCTCTATAGTCGCGGTAGGCGACAGCTCGAGTGAGGTTAGACACACAGTAGTTGCCATCGCCAGTAAAAACAGTCGTTATTCCAACAACTCTTTCACCAACACCCAGGCGACTATCGCCAATTCTTGCACTTCCAATCCCTATCACCAATTCGTGGGCAATGCCTTGGTCAGCCCTAATGAGCCATGGAGTTCCACCAAGTTTTGCGTATATTGCAAGAGATATGTTGTTTAATGCATATGACAAACTGTACTCATTTAAATTGGCGGTCTCAATCTCAAATTCTTGCGAAGGGATTTGATGAGATAAAAATTCAGCCTTTGAAATGAGGTAGGGATTTGAACCTCCGTAGAGCTCATGGAACTTCTCTTCTGTTTGTACTAGAGCAAGATTCCATCTTGGGCCATTAGGACCTCCACTTTCTAACGCCTGTCGTATAGCTCTCTTGTAAGCCTGTGCCGAATTGTCTTCGGTTACGAAGAATTCGGTGTCCAAGTCCTCAAGGTGGTACTTGCGGAGCAATCCCTTCTCGAATGGATTGGAAGAAGACTTGGAATTCGTTATTCCTTCCTTGAGCTTCCGGATGAATTGCTCAACCTGACCCTTTTTCGATTTTTGACAAATGACGCAAACCTTTGGCCTTGTGATGAAATCGCGTTGTGAATAAGGGCCATGTTTTTCCAAACCGTTATCGACTGGCCAAATGGATGTGCGATTACCTGTAGGGTCAAATACGTAAGTTGCTCCTGGTGCTTTGAGAACGGTAGGGAACTGTAGTTCCGAACTATCTCGAACCTCAGAGAGGAACGAACCAAACGTACAAGTTAGTCCTTGAGCCATCTCGAGATTCTGCTTTGAGATGTACTCCAATACGCGTCTTAACCTCTCGAGCCTTTCAGGTCCTCTGCGTAATTCAGCAAGTCTAGTATCAAGTCGGAATTTAATATCGGGGACAAGCTTTCCGAAAGCGTAACTGAAACACCGCTCCCATGCGTCAGGCCTTGTTTCTATGAATGCTTCCTCAGCAGGAAATTCGGAGATTCCATCGCGAGAATCGGACAGCTTCAAAATCCCTTTGCTGAAGGAGTCGATTCTTCCTATCAACTCACTTTTAGGGAAAATCCTAGGGTCTCTAGTTTCCATCCGTCGCTTGACGTAAAGCCCTCGCGGGTCAAATCCGTCATTAATTAACTCTGAACAATTCCAGCCAATTTGCCTCGTTGATTTGAGGTCAAGTGTTAGGCCAACGAAGGGAGGACTATGGTCCAACTTGAACTCTCGAACGTCAATTTCAAACAAGGGATGAATGGAAATCCACTCAGGGCAGGTGACTCCTGTTGGCATGGACTGCGAAAGCAGTTCATCTTTGATTCCATCAGCCACAAAAAGAATCGGTAGAAAATCAAGTATGGTTCTTTTGTACGACGCAAAGAAATTAATAAGACTGTTTCTGATAATAGTGCAACATAACCAGCGATTATCATGCGAGTAAATCACTTCTGTTTCCCCACCTATGGTTGGGGATTCAAGTGAGAGCGGGACGCAGATGATTCGGTCGGCCTTCTCGCTGAGGTCCCTTTTAAAGACGTGGGTTTTGTAATACCTCGCCCTCAATTCATCCAATTGAAGATTGCTATCGTAATCAAATATCTCGACTTCCAACGGTGAGTTTGCAAAGTAAACGGGTGAGACATTGAGGAGTAATTTGGAACGCATGGCTCTAATAACCTTGAATGCCCAATCAGATTGTAATCCGCTCGATTTCGTCGAGTGTGATTTGGTCGCTCGTCCGGTCGTAGAGCTTGGTGGTCCTGGGGCTTTCGTGAGCCGCTATCTGTTGGGCCTTCTCTATCGTACCACCTGATTCGAGATAGGCCGTTATCCCAGTCGCCCGGAACGTATGGCAGCAAACGCGATTCGGCAAGCCAGCGGCGACCGCCCGCCTCTTAATCATGTCGAGGGCGTTGTTCCTTCGGAGAGGCGACTCGGTAACGTTTTGCGAGCGGCCTGGGATGGAACGGAAAAGCGGCGTCTTCGCATCGCCCGCAATTCCGGCGGCCTCAAGGTATGCGTCGAGATAGCTCTCGGTGTTGTGGTGGGCCGGGACCTCGTGGAACTTGCCGCCCTTCTCGTGGAGCCGGAGCCACCACCGCTTGCCGTTCGAGTAGTAGTCCCCGACCTTCATCCCGACCACGGCCGAGACCCGTGCGAACGAGTAGACCATCGTGGCAATTAGGGCTCGGTCCCTCAAACCCAGGACGGTCGAGGTCTCGATGCTGTCGAGGAGCTTCCGGGCGTCGGCGGTCGAGAGTACATGCGTCTTTCCCTTCCTCACAATGACCTTCGGACCCTTGACCGAGGCCGCCGGATTCGTCGGAAGGATTTGCCCGGTCACGAGGTAATCGAAGAGCATCTTGATGGCGGCCAGGTGCTGTTTGACCGTTTCGTCGGCGAGCCGGGCCCTGGACTCCTTGATGTAGGCGGCGACGGCGATGGGCTCGATGCTCCGGAGCGTGAGCCCGCGGGCCTCGGCCCAGCGAAGGAACTGGCCCACGGCCTGGGCATAGGCGGCCCGGGTGTTGTCGTTGGGGATGTTGGCGGTGAAGAACTCGAAGAAGCGGCGTGAGGCCTGCTCACCCTCGTTGGTGATGAGGGCCGGGACCACCAACGCGTTGGATTGCCTCGGAACCAGCTCACCGCTCATCGGCCCATCCCCTCGGTCTTGAGTCACCCGCGTTCAGCCTGACCCTAAGTCCCGCCGCTTCCCACTCCGAAACCGACGCGAGTCGGCTGAGGACCTTTTCGACAAGAGCGGCCACGGGTCGGAAGCGTTGGGAAAATTCGCCCACCGTCTTCCGCCGCCAAGCTCGCACCTCGGCCTGGCTCTCCTCGAGGAGCTTGACCCGGAGTTGCCTCAGCATCGCGTCGAGGGCCTCCATCCGCTCAGGCCGTCCCTCGGAGCAGGTCTCCTCGAGGAACGTTCGGCAGGTCGCCTCGCACGCGTTGAACTTCAACCACCATCTCGCCTCGTCTTCCATGTTCCTCCCGGGTCGCTGAATGCGTGGATGTTGTACCACGTCGTTCGTAGGTCATAAAGGGCGTTATGACCTACGAAGATGCCCGGAAAGTTTTGCCAACCAACTGACTTGCATCGATTTGTCGGCCCAGGAACAATCAACTCTCAAGTCCATCCCCCCAAGCGAGATTCAATCGATGGTTGATTTCAGCAAGTTGCTAAATGAAGACGAGTCGCCGATTCCGATTGAACCGGGTGAGCTCTTTCAGAGCTTGGTCCGTGAACCTGCTTACGAGTATGTGAGAAGCGTTCAAACGGAAGTCCTCGATGCGTGGTTCGCCCGACGAGACGAGCAGGACGCCGTGATTAAGATGAATACAGGAGCGGGTAAGACCATGGTTGGTCTCCTGATGCTCCAGTCATCCTTGAACGAAGGGGTGAGTCCTGCAATCTATCTTTGTCCAACTAAGCAATTGGTCGAGCAAGTAGTGGCCCAAGCTAAGGGTTGCGGAATACAGACGGTAGAGTTCGGTGCCGACAGAGAAATGCCCCCAGAATTTCTCAACGGAGAAGCAATCCTTGTCACAACATTTCAGAAGCTATTCAACGGCAGGACAGTCTTTGGGATTCCAGGAAGCGGAAGGCAACCGGTCCATCTAGGAGCCGTGTTGATTGATGATGCACATAGTTGTCTCTCAATTGCGAGAGAAACTGTTTCTATCACCCTTGCTGGCGGGAGTTCTGGCTACGAAAGCCTACGAAGCCTGTTTCGTCCAGCTCTAGAAACTCAGTCGATGGGTACTGCAGCTACCATTCTGAACAACGACCCTCGTTACTATATGGCCGTTCCTTATTGGGCATGGATGACAGCACATGCCAGTGTTGCAAGAATCTTAAGTGACTTGAGAGAAACCGAACCTCTTAGGTTCTCTTGGGATTTGATTAAAGATGACCTCGAAATGTCCCATTGCGTGATTGCTGGTCACAAACTTGAAATCACACCTCATATAATACCGATTGAACGAATCCCGAGTTTCACTGAAGCAAAGCGTCGTTTTTTTCTGTCAGCAACCCTCGTAGATGATTCAGTTCTACTCAAAGAGTTTGGGGTTTCGGAATCGGCTGTGAATTCCACTATTAAACCCAAAGCCCGTGGCGATATAGGCGAAAGGATGATTGTTGCTCCACGACTAGTCCACAAAGACCTAACAAGAGACAACGCACTAACGATAGCAAGTGCTATTTCCAAATCTAAGAGGAACGCCGTCGTATTGGTTTCATCGAAAGAACGGTCGAAGTATTGGGAGGACAATGGGGCGATTGTAGCAATGGGTGAATCCGTCGGGCCCATGGTATCGAGACTGCTTGAATCGACGGGAAACTTTGCAGTCCTTGTAAATCGCTACGACGGGATTGATTTGCCAGGCTCTGCATGCCGTTTATTGATAATGGATGGACTTCCGGCGGGCATGTCGCTCTATGAGCAGCATTTAATGAGTGTCTTGCCCAATTCACCGCAACAGCGAGCGAACATGGCTCAGAAGATTGAACAGGGCCTGGGCCGGGGCGTCAGGTCTGGAAGTGACTATTGCGTGGTCTTGTTGACAGGCGTCGACCTGGTGGCGTTCATAACGCGTCGCGAAAATCATGCTTTCCTCTCTCCTGAAACAAGGCGTCAAATCGAGATTGGTCAAGAACTGGCGAAAGTGTCTCAGCAAGAAGTTGGCGTTCCGCAGAAAAGGCTTCAGGATTTGGTCATCCCCTGTATCAACCAAGACGGAAGTTGGAAGCGTTACCATGCCCACAAGATGACAAACTTAGACAAGCCTTTGACCGACGAAGTCAGGCTCAAACTTGCAGCAATGGAACGGGCCGCTGTTGAGAAGTTTCGTTCGGGCTCTGCCCTTGAGGGAGCTTCCATTATTCAGAAAGTGTTGAGCGAACTGAAAATGTCGGAGGGGCCAGACTTTGGATGGTACCTACAATTAGCTGCCAACCTCACTCAAAAGATTGACCCCGCAAGAGCTCAGGAAATGCAGCGGAAGGCTCACGAAGCCAATCGGAACCTTTTCCGCCCCATCGATGGAATCAAGTATCAGAAATTGGCGTCCAAAGCTGGTTTACAGGCAAATCGGGTTTTAGCATGGGTCAGGGGACATACTGACTCCAACGCGATACCTGTCGCGATGGCTGCCATGCTGAGCAACCTGAGTTTCGGAGTAAGCTTTGAGGATTTTGAAAAGGAGTGGGCTCACTTGGCCGATGTTCTTGGATTCGCAGGTCAGAGACCAGAGAAAGAGTTCGGAAATGGTCCAGATATACTTTGGAACATGACAGACGGCTACTACCTCGTCCAAGAAGCCAAGAGTGAAGTTGAACTCAAGCGGAAGACGGTCCATAAGAGTGAGGCCGGACAGCTTTCGGTGAGCGTCAATTGGTTTAAGCAAACCTATGGTGAGGGAACTCCTTTCTCGCCGATTCTTATTCATCCAGCCACAGTTTGCCATGAAGACGCCTTCGCTCCTGAAGGCACTCTAGTCCACGATGGTGATAGCTCGGCTAAACTACATCGGAAACTAACCGAGTTCGCGGCCGCTTTGGCCTCTAAAGCTCCAGAGGCTTGGTCGGTTGAAGAGATTTCGGAACTGCTCTCATCGCATTCACTCACCCCGAGCCGTTTCCGAAAAGGGTTTTTCAAGCCTCTGGAATCTGCTCGCTGACTCTAGCTATCTGGCTGGGGTGTGAAGACGCGAATCAAGCTACGCAACATCGTTGGTTATCTGTTTACCGGAGATAAAGGGAATTATCTCCGGTAAAGGTGGCGGGGTTGAGGTCCCGATGTTCGCGGTGCGTGCTTCGTCGCGGTAGACTCGTCTGCCCCTCGTGTCGGTCGGTCGGGCCAGTCTCAAGGAGGAGGGGTTTAGGCTGGCGACAACGAGCGAGAGCCGATGAAGCAACTAGCGGGTTTCTCAAGGCAAGAAGCGGCCCTGGTCATCGTCACGATGGTCTGGGGCGGGACCTTCCTCGCCGTCCAGCAGGCCCTCACCGTCAGCGGCCCGCTTTTCTTCGTCGGCCTCAAGTTCGCTGCCGCCGCCGCTTTCGTCGCCTTAGCTTCGGTCCGCCTCCTAAAGAAAATGACCCGACGCGAACTCCTCGCGGGCGTCATCATCGGCGTCTCAATCTTCCTCGGCTACGTGCTCCAGACTTACGGCCTGCAAACGATTTCGAGCAGTAAGTCGGCCTTCATCACCGCCCTCTACGTGCCGATGGTCCCGCTCCTGCAATGGGGACTCCTCCGTAAGCCGCCCCGATTGATGAGCTGGGCCGGCATCGGCCTCGCCTTCATGGGCCTTGTGCTCCTGGCCGGGCCTGATGTTGGGCCGATTGGGCTCGGACGGGGCGAGATGCTGACGGTCATCAGTGCAGTCGCCATCGCCGCCGAAATCATCCTCATCGGTCTCTTCGCAGATGACGTGGATAGCCGCCGCGTCACCGTTGTCCAATTGGCGGCGACCGCCGCCATCTCCTTCTCGCTCATGCCTGTCGTCCGAGAGCCGGTCCCGGCCTTCTCCTGGCTCCTAGTGTTGATTGTCGGAAGCCTGGGGCTCGCCAGTGCGGCCATCCAACTTGCGATGAACTGGGCCCAGAAGTCGGTGTCACCGACGAGGGCAACGGTGATTTACGCGAGCGAGCCCGTGTGGGCAGGAGTGGTCGGCTACCTGGCTGGCGAACGGCTACCCGCCTTGGCGTTGCTCGGAGCCGCCCTGATTGTGGCAGGAGTCATCGTCAGCGAGTGGAAGTTAGTACCCAAAAACAAGGTGACATAAAGGGCATTCTCGGACGCCCTGAGCGAGCCCTAATCTCACCGAGCACGCTTGTCCGTGGGATAGAATACGGAAGAACGACTCGGTTTCATCCGAGCGGGAAATGCCAGAGGCCTGCCATCCCCGGGGGGGAAGATGGCAGGCCTCTAACACTTCGAAGAGCGTGCGTCACCGGCCCTGTTGCTGCCGCCGGTCGTGCTGGATGGCGGGTCGGTTCAACACCTGGTTCGAAATTGCCTTCTGCTGGGTATTGCGGCGATTGGCCTCGAAGCGTTGGGCCACCTCGGGCCGGAGCTGCAAAGGGACCATTTGCCCCCGGTGGGGCGGTCGCTCCCCCGCATGCCCTTCGATTCGAGTGAAGGGATGCCGCACCTGGTGACGCTTGGCCGCCTCGAGGTTGTCAAAGCTCCTCACCACACGGCCTTGGGCCGCCCCGTTGGGGGCACACTTCTCGATATAGACCAGAGCGAACCATTTCGTCTGCCCGGGGGGGCGGTCCTCCGCCCGCTGGGTGGGGGTGCTTCGGGCTTTCTGCTGCTTCGGAGCGGCATCCCGCTTGAGCGAGCGGGGGCCGCGTTTGGCGGCTTGCTGAATCCTCGTTGTCAGGCCGAGCGGTTGATTGATGACCCTCCGAATGTTGCGGAGTTCCTCCGCCGGGCCGGTGGCGAGCCGGACCCGGCGGCCATCGGGGTTGATGCGATTGAGGCCGTAAACCTTGCGAATCGTCCCGGCCCGATGGTCCCTGACGCGGTAGAGCGAGATGCTCACCTGCCCATGTCTAACCTCACGCACGAACTCCGCGGTGGGCCTCAACGGCAGGCGGCCCATCGCCCGGGCGTTAACCCGGGCGGTACGTCGGGCCTCGATGCTCGCTACTTTGCGGCCCATGGCGTCGGCCACCGAGGCGGCCTTCGTGGCGACCTTGGTCGCCACGGCCTGACATTTTCGGGCCAGCCTGGCGATGGCCTCGAACGGTTTCTCAATCATTCGGGCAGCTCCCCATTTATCGTCAGCTTCTTCGCGAAGCGAACGATGGCGTTGTCCGTCAGCACGACCCGAAGGAAAACGACCCAGCAGGCGGCGATGATGGTTGACCAGAGAAAAGCCGTGGCTCGCTCGTCCACAGGGCCGAACATGGCCCTGAGTACCAGCCAAGGCATGGCGATAAGTCCCATGCCCAGCACCATGAGGATGAGTTTCATGAATGCGAAGACGACAAGGTGCGTCGCGACCACCCAATAGCCCCGGTAGAAGGCGGCGAGCACGATGACCAGGGCCACGGCCCCGGCGAGGAGCAGCAGCGGGTCTTTTGCGGTCAAGTCCGTGACGGACGCAATGAGGTCGCTCATCGATGTGTTCTCTTCGGTGTCAACTGGGGTAGGAGGGCCAGGGTCAAATCATCAATTGCTGTTATCTTCTTCGTTGATGAAGAGGCTCGACAGGAACCGCGTGAGCAGGTTGTCCCGGGTGAGGATTGGATTGATGACGAGCATCGAGGCGGTGACGATGACGGCCCCGATGAAGTTCCCGGCACGATTCCGCTCCTCCCCGAACAAGGCCAGCCAGAACAGGCCGAACGCGATAAATCCCGCCCCTACGAGGGCGAGCCCGTAGGCACAAAGGAGGATGCGAACGACGGCATTGGCCACGTGCCTCCAGCCACCCTGGTAGAGGACGGCCAGGATGAGGGCTAGAGACCCGGCAGCCAGGAGCAGGACAAACGGGTTATCCGCGGGCAGGGACTCGAACACCGTGGTGGCGGCAATCATCGTGAGCTACTCCTCTTCGGTTGCGAGTTGGGAATCGTCCTGCGGCTTCACTCCGGAGTTCAGGAAGAATTCGCGTTCCCACTCCTCCAGGGGTTCGAGGGTGTATGCCGCTTCGGGCTTCAGCGACCGGGCGTAGGAGACGAACTCCCCCGGCTCATGGACGTGGCGAGCAATCCATTCCGGGGACAGCCAAAACCGCCAGCGGATGGGCATAGGGAATCCGGTCACCGGGCTGATGAGCCGAGAGAGCGGCACGCTCGCATATCCGTACATGCCGAACTCGTAGGTACCGACCGGCAGGTCGCCGATGTCCGACTGCGTGACCCGTTCAAGGTCAAATCGCTCAATGTTCACGCTTTGAGTCACCGACCAGTTGGAGCTTCCGTTCGGCCCGCCGGTACCCCCCGTCTGGCGGCTCGTGCCCCGCTTCTCCTCGAACCCCCGCTCCTTCCCGAGTCGCCTCGCGAAGTAAGCCTGGCCGGGGCCGTCGTTATGCCGGAAGGCCACGATGATGTGGCACTGACCGAGCAGGGTCTCAGCCTGCTTTTCGCCGAAAACGGCCTCAACCTGGGCGGGCGTCTGCATGGCAAGGCAGCTACGGACGTCGCTGGAGCGGCCAAACTCGAGCACCTTCTGGATGATGGCCATCTTCTGGCCGCCACCGGCCGAGAGCTGCGGGAACTCATCGAGGTAGAGCAGCGTCTCGACGCCGATTTTTCCGCGAATGAGCAGCTCGTGGCCGATGAGTTCGAGCTGCACCGCGTTCCACGGCTCGATGGTCGTGTTGTAGCGGGGGTCGCTGCCCCACACCCAGATGATGCCCGGAGTATTGGCCGCCTCCTCGGTGGAAAACCGGCGGTCCTCGGGGGTCGATTCGATGAGCGAAGCGACGAGGTCCAGCCCTTTGAGCTCGGCGATGAGGGTCGCGTGGATGTTCGCGGCGGTCACCCCCTGCTCCGACGAGAGCAAGGACACCAGGTGGGCGGTCTTCTCGCACCGCCCGAGCACCTTGATGCAGAGCTCCAAGTCTCGCAGGATGAGCCCGACGTGCCGCACCGTCCAAAGACCCGGGTGCGTCGTGGCGAGCGACTGCACCACGCCGCGGAGCATGAGCTGGGCGGTCTTCTTGAAGAACGGATTGCTCTCACGAGCGTCGTCCTTGATGACCACCGCCGAGAGCTCATCAATCCGGGGCAAGTTGGTCAGGTTACCCGCACAATCCCAAGACCAGGAATCGGCGATAAACGGGTTGGTGGCCCGCACCGAGAAGCCGAGCGGTTCGTAGCGGGCCTTCAGAAGCGGGTAGAAATCATCCGGTTTTGTAGTGAACGCATGAACATTAAACGGGCGACCGGACGCAATGAGGGCGTCGATGTGGCTCGTCATCTGGGCCTTAAAGGCCGTGGTCTTGCCCGTGCCCATGCCGCCGGAATAGACCATCGCAAACTCGGCGAGCCTCAGGGGGACCGGCACGCCAGCGATGAGCAGCGAGTTCCTCTCCAGCCAATCCTCAGACGGGCGGCCCCTTAAGGCACGCCCCGCGTGAGACCTTTGGGTCAGGAGCGGACCCGCGAGCAAAGACAATATGTCTCTTAAGTGCTTCATTGTTCACGCTCCCAAAACTCTGCAATGAGGTCATCGAGGTGGCGTTCGGCCTCGTCCTGGGAGAACACTCCCGTGGGGCCGAGTTGGGGAGCAGGCGGCGGGGGCGGCTCTGAGATGAACCAGAATTCCTGGTACACCTCCCAGCCAGCGGCACCGACGACGAAGAGGAGGGGCACGCCCGCGACGACGATGAGCACCGACCCATAACCGCCGAGAAGAATGAGGCACAGGGCCGGGATGACCCCGATGTATGTCGCCTTGGCCGCCCCGCGAAAGGCGGCCTCGGCGACGGCCCTCGGCTCGAGGTCCGGCAACCGCCGGGACTCGAGCGGCGTGGGGGTTACGACTGGGCTTCGCCCTGGCCCGTGTCCGTGTCCGGGAGCGGGGACGATTTGGGCTTGTTGCGTGACCCCTTGGGCCGACCCTTGGGCTTTTTCGGCTGGGGCTTCGTCCGGGCCTGGTTGTCGGCCTGGTGCGAACTCGACGCGTCGGGCAAGGCTTCGACCTGGCCCGACCCGCCCTGCGGCCCAGAGACGGGCATGGGCCGCGAGATGGTCGAGCCCATGGAAGGGCGTTGCATTACCTCCCGCCGGGCTTCGGGGTCTGTCGGGAACAGGTGGGTAGGCGTTGCGACCAGGGCGGCCAGCCCTTCGCGATAGGCCAGTGCGGCGGCGGCCACGACCTGGTCACCACCTTCGAACTTCTTGGAGAACTCGGCGACCTGGTTCAGCGTCTCGAGATTCGCCTCGGCCACCTCGGCGAGGTCCTTCAAAGCCGACGAGGCCCGCTGCTCGGCAATCACGCCCTGGTCGAGGTCGAAAATCGCCTCGTGGGCCTGCTTCCTGTTCTGGATGAGCAGGGAGAGCCATTTCCACGCCATCGATGGAACTCCTGATACGGGGTAAATCATGGTGGGATAGGGCCTAGGCTCCGTTTCGCGATGCGCAGCATCGCACCACAACCGCCGAGCGGCTTTCTCGATGGGTGTTTGCTGGTTGAAGTCCAGGCGGGCGTAGGGCCTCTGCCCTCGCGGATTAATTGTGGATTAAAATTCCACAGAAACAATAGCCTGGTTCAGATTTTCTTGGCGGGGCGTCCCGGCTTGCGGTCTGGGAGCTCAAATGAGTCGCATTCGACTTCCGAAAACACTGGCTTCCCGTTCGGTCCAAGAGCACCAATTTGGATATTCGGGTTCAAGAACCATCGCTTGAGTTGAGTTTCATGCAGGCGGATGCCGTGGGACTGGGAAATTCTCTGGGCCGCTTGGTACGTGTTGAGTGTCCTCTCTTCGCTCGGCGGCCTGAGTTCCTCGGCAATCTCCATGATTCGTTCGGCCGCAGGTTTCGCCCTATCCGGATGTGCTCGGCCGAACTCGGTGAACTGCGAGAAGACTAGGGCCTGCCGTTCTTCCGGCGTGAACTTGGTCTCCGTCGTCATCGGGGGAGCCAACATGACGCCTTCCGGCCTCGTCAGGCTGGCCAGCGTCGTCTCCACCCACGGGATTCCCGCAACGACGTCGAGCGATTCGTTGGGAATTGCGGGAGACAAGCCTCTCAGAAGGTTTTTGAGTTGCTGCTTCTCTTTGTCGTGCTGGATTTTGTCTTCTGGTACCACTGGCAATATTTCAAACGGGATGTACTCCAGCACGATACCATCAAAACCTATTGATTCGGAAAACTTCATTTTAAAATGAGGTTCGAGCATAATATTTCCGATATCTTCTTCGGAATTCAGATTGGCTATCACGCCGTAGGTGATTTTCAACTCTTCGTTACTTTCGGCATTCTTCGAGTTCGCAGACTCAACGGCATCATCCGCACGGAGTGGTTCTTTCTCCTTGCTCAGGTGTGTGTCCGGCGGTTTCTTTCTGCCCATTGAGCACCACTCCCCCTCTCCTACGTCTTCTCGCTGTATCCCTAAGACCCACCTGGACCTTCAGACCCCGCAGGGTTCTGAGTCCATTCACTCCCTTGCGGCAGCACCTCCATTTTATGCCAGAATTATTCCCTTTCTGGCATTTCCCATGGTCTGCACCTATCTCAGTTGTGGTCCTCCGGGTGGCCTGCCGGTCCACGCGAAAGCTTAAAAGCGTCATGGCTTTAACGCCTTGATGCCATCTGGCTTCAACGCCTTAAAGACTAGACGGATTGTGTCTCTGTTCAACGATGGTCGTAAACTACTGCCTTGACACCAGATTAAATGCCAGAATTATTCCTTTTCTGGCTTTCTGGCATTTCCCTTGGCCTTCCAATAGTACTCAAGAGCTCGGTCCACCAAGTCGCTGAACTGGCACTGCTCCTTCCACGACCAGTCGCGGTAGGTGGCCGCGAGGTCTGACCGCAATCGGAGCGAGACCTTCTCACGCTCGACCATGGCGGCTGGGGTCTTGCTGCCCGGCGGCCTCCCCCTCCTCGCCTCCTGCTTCTTCAGCGGAGCGGCTCGCTTCGGTGTCGCCGCTGGTGGCTCGGCGAGGTCCACGACCTGGGCGGGGGCAAATTGAGCCCCTTCAACCTGTCGCTGGGCCTCGGGTGGCCCGGGGGTCTCCACCGGCTTGGGCATCTCCACCGCTCGGCTCTCGGCGACCGTCTCCTCTTCGGGGGCGTTGGCTGCTGCCTCGTTCCTCGAGATGATATTCCCGAGGACTCCCCCGATTCCCTTTACTTGCTTTTGAGCCACGGCAGTTCCTCTCCCAATTTCTTGACCACGACTCCGTAATCCTCAAGGGCGGTCGAACGCTTAAGCTTCAACATCCCCCCCCCTGCCGCCGCTTCCACGAGGTCCACGTCCTGCCGAATCTGACCGAGGACCGGATAAATCTGCTTCACCTCCTCGATGACCTGCTGAGTGATGGCTCGACGCGAGTTCGCCTCGGTGAGGATGACCCCGACGATTTTGAGCTGCTTGTTGACGTACTCCTTGAGGACCCGGACCACCTCCGTCAGGTGGCCAACAGCACGGAGCTCAAACCCCCCAGCCTTCATCGGGACGATGATGCCCTCGGCTGAGGTAAAGCAGTTTGTCGCGAGCACGGCGAGAGACGGCGGGCAGTCGATGATGACCAGCGTGTCTTTCGGCAGGTCCGTTTTCTCGAGACAGGTTTTCAGCATGTACTCGCGGGCGGTCTCGGCGAGGAGTTCGGTCTCTGCCTTCGCGAGGTCAATGCTCGATGGGGTGATGGAAAGATTCTCCGCGAGCTCAACTACCGGGAGAGGTCCCCTGCTCTTCAGGGCTTGGTAGAGGACTCCTTCGGTGTCCTCATATCCGAAGGACTCGGTGAGATTCGCCTGAGGGTCCATGTCTACGAGGTGGACCCTTTTCCCTGCCGACTGAGGAGCACTCCCAATACAGCCGTTGAGGTTGTCTTGGCAACTCCCCCCTTTTGATTCCCAACCGCAAGTATGTGCATCCCCAAAATCCTCCAATAATTCTCCGTAAGTGACTGTAGCGAAACGTAGAAAAATTCTTCCTTTCTGGCAATGCCAGAATTATTCCTTTTCTGGCATTCTTCCAAAGCAAGAATTCTGGCTTTCTTCCTTATCTTCCTTTCTTGCCTTTCAGGCTTTTTCAAATGAATTCTGGCTTTCTTCCTTTTCAAGAATTCTGGCATTTCAGGCAGGCCATTTCGGAGACCGAGTGGAGCGGGGCAGGGGAGGGGGCCGATGCTGACTGGTAGTTGCTGTTTGGCCACAGAGCGGGCAAAGCAGCTTGGCTCCAATCATCCGATAAGGCGGGCTACTCTGATGGCAGAGAACCAGGACGCTCAGGCAGGCAAAGCTCGGAAGCGGCAACCGGCCAAAGCATCGGTCCGTGTCGCCACAAAGAAGCTCAAATCAACTATCCACCTGACCCCGGAAGCGTCTCAGCGGCTTGATATCCACGTGGCGATGATGGGTCCAGGCTTTGACCGCTCGAGCCTCATCGAGAATCTCATCAACACCCACCTTCGTCGCTACGTGGTCTCCGACCGGGGCGGAGCAGCGTCGGACACTGACGAGTTGGCGGCGGCGGGGTAGGGCGGTCGCCATCTCAAAAGAGGGCTTTGGAGCTTCCCTGAGCCCCGTGGTGGCTTTGCTTGCCCGGACCCAAGGGAAGAGGTGGCCAAGCCGGAGACTCGGCGTCCTGGGTCATCCTGGACTGCCAAAACGGATGTTAGGATTCGCCTGGCTCGGGGATACCGAGAAGCTTCCGAACATGCTTCTCGCGTATGACCCTGAGGAAACCCTGCCTAATCGATGAGCGGGGCATCTGCTCGTAGGCGGCTAGCATGACGGGGTCGGCCTGCTTGAGGGCCTCGGCATTGAATTGCTCTAAGCCCCCGTCCTTGGCCGCTCGCTGAGTGAGGTACTCATCGACCTTGGATTTAACAGCGGTTTCGGCTGCCCTAGCTTCCCGGGCTTTGCGAGCGGCTTCGGACACTCGACGTTGCTCGGTCTGCTTGGCGAGTTCTCTCTTTTGGCGGTCGGATTTCGTCTCAAAACCCTGGGGAAGCTTCTCGCTGAAACGTCCTCGGATCGCTGAGGCGAGGTAGGCCCCGTCATCCTTGACCTTGGTGGGTTTCTTTTCCTTGAGCCAATCGAAGAGCTCACACTCGGCCTGAATTTCCTCCTCGGAGAATTCAGCCACGAGTTGAGAGGCCACACCCGAGGAAACCCCCCGGTCAACAAGCTCCTGCTCCAGAGGGGAGAGCACGACCTGGTGAGCGACGGTTTCAGACAGTGACAGGGCCTTGCTCGATTTCGAGAGTCCGAGGTCCACCTCGTTTAGTGAACGCTCGAAACTCGGCCTTAGCCTTTGGGCCCGGGGTATAAACCATCGTCCAATCAGGCTTACCCGACTTGTCGATGCACTGCTCAAACTCAACGCACTCGACGTATCCCGAAGCCAAATGGTCCCGGTGGATTCTGGCCATCTGGGGACGAACTTGATTCCAGGTGAAGAACCGTGAAAGCGGAGCGTAGGTGCAAAACTCGGAATAGTAGAACTTGGCATGCCTGCATCCGAATTTTAAGGCCGTGTAAATCCGGTAGCTCAACAACTCGTAGAGCCTTTGTGATACGGGTGGTAGGTCCTTCAGGTAATCGTAGTCGAGCGGCCTGGTCTGAGCTCTGCTGATGACCTACATGAACACGTCGTTTAGCACCAGGTAGACCGCATCGGCCCGCCTTCCGTCGGGTAACTCCTCGCCGGTGAAAATCACGCTATAGCGAGTGAATCCGGCCTCGAGCTCCTTGGTCTTGCCATCGGCGAGCTTGTATTTGAATTTGGCTTTGATGCTGACAAAGGCGTTTTGGAAAAGGGATTTTCTGATGTGGTCGCGAGATTTCCCGCCGCTCAAGCCAAGTTCTCGGCTGATGTCGTGAATGCTGCCGAGTTTAATCAGCTTCGGAATGGGGCGACTGGCTTCCTCTATTCGCCGGTTCACGATGAGGGTATCGATTTTGTACGCCAGGGGCCCGGGCTGACCATAGTGGCTGTCGTGGCCTACCTGCCATTGAACGAGACTCGCTCCGTCTGGGCTTTGCTCGCGAATCTCGATGGAAACCATTCCCTGCTTTGCCAAGCGATGAACGGGGTATCGAGAGAGAGCCGTCTCAACCCTGATGACGTTGAGGGGCGTAAGCCCTGCGGGCTTTTGAATTTCCTCCTCGTCAGCCTTCATGAAATCAAAATCCATAACTACAACAACACTCTTATGGTTATTGTTGTTGTCTTTAAGAGTCTTAACAAGAGTAATAGTATAAAGCGAATTCCCGGGTCAGAAGGCATGGAATACCAGTCACTTACAGGAAAATCAAGCCCGAAAAGCGTAACTCAAAGTGGCCAACCTCGTAACTCAAAGTGGCCAGGGCGGTAACTCAAAGTGGCCAAAGGCGTAACTGAAGTGGCCAACCTCGGAACCAGAAAGTGGCCAGGGCGGTAACTCAAAGTGGCCAGCGAAGCAACGCTCGAAGGACCAAAATCGGGCAAATCGCCTCGCTACTGTCAGCGGGAAAGATGACCAGGGCTGGGTTTACGTCCCATCTTGGTACCCAAGCCATCTAACACGGCGTTTAATCAGCTTGGGGTAGGTCGTCCGGTGGCCACTTTGAGTTACGGCCCTAAAGGCAATTAGTTTCAGGTATTTAGGCTCCCTAGATACCGCAAACACGCTGAGTCTTCTCATATTTCCTATTCTTAAGAGCATTCGCAAGTAATTGGAAATATTCAGCTTGCGATGATATTTGGTTTCTGGATTGAGCCGTCCAGTCTTAGAGGCCAGTCCGGTAACTCAAAGTGGCCAGATAGACACGATAAAGGGCCTGGTCCGGCTTCCGAGTTTCACGATTTGGGGTTTGCAAAATGTTCCCCGGTTATCGGTGGAGCCGTAACCGAAACCGTGATTGTGGTCCGAACGAACTCCAAAGCGTGAAGCGTCACCAAAGGGCAAGGAGTTCATCCTTCGGACCGCGGTACACGCCGAGAACCGGGGAACCTTTTACTTTTCTCTCCCTGCCCCCGGCCCCTTCATCCTCGCCCCCTCACCCCGTGCTGGGGGGCGAGGATGAAGGGGCCGGGGGCAGGGAGCCATACACTCCCGCTCGAAGCCTGGCGTGGGGATAGACCAGTTGCCCGGCCCATGCTTCTGTTTGCTGATTCTGAGCCCCCATCACGCGGACGGCCGAGCCGTCCGCAAATCGTCCCGGAGGGACACCGCCTCCGCGTCAGGGGGCGAGAGGGGGAGTCGCCGCAGGCGACCGGAGCGAAGCGGAGCCCGGAAGCACCCGGCCCCGCAGGGGCGACGCCAGAGGGATTATCCGGCTGGGGGGGAGGCTCACAAAATCCGCCCACCCATTTCCAAAAGATGGTTTGAGAATGGGCCGAAAACCCCCGCAAATATCCGGCGGGAACTCCGAAAACGGACCGTTTTCCAGGTCAGGAGACCCATTTTCAGGGTTTGCGTAAGTCGAGCAATTTCAAATACTTCGTAGAAGTGGACGCGCGGGCATTTCGGGCAGTAGAGCAAGCGAAATTGAGGCCCATAGGCCGAAAACGGAGAGCGATGAGGGCTCGCCTGGGAGCCGAGCGAAAAGACCGCAGGGAATGGAGGGAGGCGGATTTGGGGGAGGGGAGGCGGCGACCGAGGAGCAAGGCAGCGAGAGCTGCTGAGCGGAGTTATCGGAGAGGGGCCGAGTGCCGTGAGCTGTAAGCAGCTAACGGCAGGAGGGCGAGCGGGTGGGAGAAGGCAAGGCGAGCAAGTCGAGGGAGACGGCGGGGCGATTGCGAAGGGGAAGGGCGGAGGCGTTAGCCTCCTGCCCCTCTCCCCGCATGCAAGCAGCCTCGCTTGTCCTCGATGAGCCGCAGGACGACCCGCCCGTCTAGCGGTTGCAGGTCGAGCGATATGGTGAGCCCCTTGCCGTTTGTGTGGCCCCAGGCGACGCCGATTTGACGCCACTCCGATTTCCTCCCATCCCGTTCCTTAACCCACCAGGCGGCGTGCGTGGGGCGTTTAACGGCCTGCCCGTTCGATTCGTAGCTCTCTTCCATTTTCGTGTTCCAACAAAAGGGCGGGGCCACTCGACCCCGCCCGGTAATTTCTAAAAGGGTTGGGAGTCAAATTCCTCGTCGATGAAGGTCTCTGCCACTTCGTGCCAATCCACTTCGGAAAGGGCTGCGTTCAGGAGGTCGGAATAGAGGTTGGGCCCAAGCTCAGGCATCCCTTCGTTGAGCTCCTCCTTCAACCGAGTGGCGAGGAGATAAACGGGGGCCCTCCGTGGTTCCCAGATGCCTTCTCGGACTTGCCAACAATCGGCGGCTTCCTCTCTCGCCTCCCTGGCTGCCCCAACCCAATAAGCTTGATTTCCCTCGTTATTCTCCAACCAGAGGCACACGGCCCAGGTCTCGTAATTGGCGAATCCGTTGTGCTTTTTCTCGGCTTCCATGCTCCCAACTTCGTAAGTGGGCCCGCCTCACCATCGAGCGGACACCAGGTTATTTCCATTCCAGCCTCCGCCCCCAGAACCGCTTTTCGGCGGCGGGAGGGGAGAGCGTGTGTTTCGACCCGCCTTGCACGCACGCTCTCTCCTCCCGGTGCTGAAAAGAGGAAATGGCCCTCCCTGGAGCGATAGCGGAAGGCGATTTGGCGGGAGCCGATCCCTAGCGGCGTCGGGAGTGGGAGCGTTGCAGGGGGCATGACATAGCGAAGTCTTGGCGTGACCCCTGCTAAGCGAAGCGACCAGAGCCGATGGGGTGGGCGACGAAGGCTGATGTGGCCCTTGGCCGCACCTCTTTGGTTCTAACGCGTGAGGGGTCTGAAGGGCGATTAAGTCCGCTAGGACCGAAGCGACAGCGAAGCCCGGAAGGGGCCACGACCCGTGAGCAGCACGCCCGAAGTCCCTCACCGGCTAATCGAATATCCCCGCTTAATCGTGTGCTCGGAGAGTTGCCCTGTCTGCTCGACCACGGTCCTTGTCACCTCCTGGGCCATCGTCTTGTAACGGGCCTGCCCGAGGGAGCGAATCAGGTTGGCGAGCTTCGGCCCACCGGCGGAGAACTCGTCGCAGAAGAGATGCGTGCTCTTGATGCTCCGAGAGAGCTGGACGTATCCCATGTGCTGGTCGGTCATCGAGCCGCCGATGAGGACGTGCACGTGGGGGAGCGAGGCTCCTTGGAGCTTGTGCGTGGTGGATGCGTATCCGAGCCGCAAATTGTCTTTCGAGTACTTCTTGAGGTCGACGGTCACCTCTCTCCCGTCCTTGTCGAGCTTGAACGTGACCCGCTGAAGCTTGTTGTCGATTCGGGTTACGGTGCCGCAGTCCGAGTTCTCGAGTCCGTTCGGCTTCGACCGTTTCTGAAACTGAACCTTGTCGCCCTGGTGGATGAAATATCCGTTCGCGTAAAACTTCTTCTCTGGGTCCACCTCGCCACACAGGATGCGAGCGGCCTGGGCCTTCACGTTGAGAGCCTTCACCTCGGAGTTGGTTGAGGCGAGCATAAAGACGCTGGTCGGGTCCTTGATTCCGCCATCGGCCTTCCATTGCTCAAGCAGCCTATCCATCGTCTCGGGGCGGGTCTTCGCGAGGTGAAACCGCCCGTTGTTGATGTAAGCCTTGATGGCGGCATCCGCATCCCCTCGTTCCATTGCCTTCACGGCATCGCGTGCCCACGGGTCATCCTGACGGCGAATCTTGGTCAAAAGACTCGTCCCCAGGACGGATGCGAGGTACTTGAACGGGCCACCCGCCGAAATCGGCTGAAGCTGTTTGTCGTCGCCGACGAGGATGAGCCTGGCTCCCGGAGCTTTCTTCACGTGCTCGATGAGCTTCGCGAGCTGATTGGTCCCGAGCATCCCGGCTTCATCGACCAGCACCACGGACTTCGCATCGAGCTTCAGCCGACCCTTATCGAGTTGGTAGAGGGTCGATTGGAGAAACTCGCAATCGATGCCCTTGCCGACCCCCTCTTTCAAATCCCTGCATGGCGGCAC
>NZ_CP195102.1:0-57401 GCF_051175315.1 Tundrisphaera macrotermitis | reverse complement strand
GGCTCGCTCCCTGTGAGGCGCTTTCCCGGGGAAACCGGCCGTTGAGCCGACTTCCCATTCCATGCTCGTTGGATCGGCAGTTTCCCGGGGAAACCGAGAGCGGGAGTTGGCTTTCCCGGGGAAACCGGGTGGCGATGCGACGATTTCCCGGGGATGATGCGGGCCCGGCCGGCTTCCTCGATGTCTCCCCACCCGGCGCGGGGAAGGGCACCCCATGACGACCGAACTCCCGGCATCCCCACCCAACCGGCTCGCCTCGCTCGACGCCTATCGCGGCACGGTCATGCTCCTGATGATGGCCGAGGTCCTGGAATTTCAGGAGGTCGCCAAAGCGGTGCCCGGGCCGGTCTGGCGATTCCTGGCCGACCAGCAGACCCACGTCGCCTGGCGCGGGTGCTCGCTCCACGACCTGATCCAGCCATCGTTCTCGTTCCTGGTCGGGGCCGCTCTGCCGTATTCGATGGCCGCCCGCCAGAGGCGCGGCGAGCCGTTCTCGCGGTCGCTGCTCCACGCGGCGTGGCGGTCCTTCGCCCTGATCGTGCTGGGGATCTGGCTCCGGTCGATCGGCCGAAAGCAGACCAATTTCACGTTTGAGGACACCCTCACCCAGATCGGCATGGGCTACCTGCCGTTGTTCCTGCTCGGCTATGCGTCGGCCCGGGCCCGTTGGGCCGCCTTCGTCGCGATCCTCCTGGGCTACTGGGCGGCGTTCGCGGCCTACCCGCTCCCGGGCCCGACCTTCGACTGGTCGGCGGTCGGCGTCCCCCCGGACTGGCCCCACCATGAGTCCGGGTTCTCGGCCCACTGGGACAAGAACAGCAACCTGGCCTGGGCGTTCGACACCTGGTTCCTCAACCTGTTTCCCCGGGAAAGCCCGTTCCTGGCCAACCGGGGCGGGTATGCGACCCTGAGCTTCATCCCCACCCTGGCCACGATGCTCCTCGGGGCAATCGCGGGGGACTGGCTCCGATCGGATCGGACGCCCGGCCGCAAGCTGGCGATGATGGTCGGGGCGGGGGGTGCCGGCCTCCTGCTCGGCCTCGTCGTCCAGGGCCTCGGCCTGTGCCCGATCGTCAAGCGGATCTGGACGCCGAGCTGGACCATGTTCAGCGGCGGGTTCTGCCTGGCGATCCTGGCCGGGTTCTACGCCGCCCTCGATCTCGGAGGGCCGCAAGGGTGGTCCTACCCGCTGCGGGTGATCGGGCGGAACTCGATCGCCGCCTATCTGATCGCCCACCTGATCGATGGCTTCATCCGGTCGGATGTGCGGACCCACTTCGGGCCGGGCGTCTTCACGCGATGGGGGCCGTATGAGCCGCTAGCCGGGGGAGTGGTGGTCCTGGCGGCCTACTGGCTGATCCTGCTCTGGATGGATCGCCGGCGGATCTACCTCAAGATCTGACCGGGCGATTTCCCCGGGAAAGCGACGGGCCGCCCGCCGCTTTCCCGGGGAAAGCGGTCATCAATCGTCCTCGGCCGTGAACAATCCCTTCTGGACGACCATGGGGGGTCGCGGGGCGTCCATCGCGGCGAGGCACAGCGGTTCGAGCATGTGCTTCCACCGGCCGAGGCCCGGGTTCGATGCCTTGACCGACAGGCGGATGGCCTCGCGTTCGGATTCGGGCAAGCGGTCCCAGCGCTCCCGGAGGGCGGCCTCGCGGGCCTCGGCCTCCGCCTTCTCGTCGCGGGTCTTGCGCCGGGCGGATTGCTTGGTCTCCTCGACGTTGGCCTTCGCCGCCGCCGCGCGGGCCTTCGCCGGGGCGGCGGCGAAGTCCTCGGGCGGCTGGTAGTCGGACCGGATCGAGGCGACCAGGTATCCGGCGGGGTTCTTGCCGACCCGCTTGTCCTCGTTCCGGGTCAACCAGTCGAAGACTTCGAGCTTGGTGCGGATCCGGACCGCCGGGTGGGCCGCGACCAGGTCGGCGGCCGTCTTCGGGGTCACGCCCCGGGCCGTGAGCGCCTCGACCAGCTCGTTGGGCTCGGAGGCCGGGGCAGGGGGGGCCGTGGCCTCGTCCTGGTGGCGGATCAGGATGATCCGCCAGTTTCCCCGGGAAACCCACGAGTAGCGTTCCTCGGCGTCCAGGGGCTCCAGGAAGCCGAGCTGCTCCAGTTCTTCGAGGGCCGGCTTTAGCCTCCGCTTCAGCTCGGTCGGGGCATAGGACCGGCTCATCCCGATGTGTTCGCAGGCCAGGGTCCTGAGGTCGAAATCGAGCCGGTTGCGGCGATAGAATCGCTTGTCCAAAAACCGGAACATCCGCTTGGTCGTGGGCAACCGAAGGCTCAGGTAGAACTCGAGATCGAGCTGCTTCAGGTTGCCGCTCTGGAAGCTCTGGAAGATCACCTCGTTCCAGCGGAAGCTGGACAGGGGCAGGGGGTCCCCCTCGGCACCGACCTTCCGGGGCCGCTTCGACGGCGCGGGCTTCGCCCCCGGCTTGGCCTTGGCCGCCCGCTTGCGACGCTCGCGATCGTAGAGGGTCACGTTGTCGAGGACGTGGAACGTCTCATCGACCCAGCTCTTCTCGATGTTGTCCCACCACGCATTCTCATACGCCAGGACGACCCCGACCCAGCGGTTGAGGGCCTCCTCGATCCGTTTGTAGCTCGCCCCGCTCTGGGGCCAGCCCAGGATCTCGATCAGCTCGTAACGCGAGAACGGCACCTTGGCGTCAGTGAAATTGCTCCGCCTCTTGGTGAGCTGGATTAGGCCCACCAGCACCTCGTCGTCGGTCGAAGTGGGGAGGCCATGCTTGCCGGTCCCCATGATCGTCAGGCGGCGGATGATCGGCGGCTCGTCGCGGCGCTCCAGCTTGTCCTCGAAGACCAGCGTCGTCTGCCCGTTCGGGACCCGGTCGGTCAGGGCCGCAATCGGGAATTCGGCGAGATTGAGTTCATCCTTCCATCCATGATCGGATGCAGTTGCATTCCCTTCGACCGATTCAAAGCCCCCATTCTCTTCAGCCGTCCATTCCAGATCTTCCTGCTTATCCGCTCCAAACATCATGATTGACGTCCAATCGTGCGGGTTGTTCCGGATAATCAGGAGAAAAAGCAACAACAAGACGGCCGCAGGCTGTTGTTGTCTTTCAGTCTAAACAAAAGTCTAAAACAAATTCTAGGCGCCGCAAGTTTGCGATCTAACAGAAGTTGTGGAGCGCAAGTATGTCCGGTTCATCGGTAGTGGTATGTCCGGTTCATCGTGAGTGCACGGACCAACTATGTCCGGTTCATCGGTAAAAGTATGTCCGGTTCATCGTGAGTGCAGCGCCTAACCATGTCCGGTTCATCGGTAATGGACGGGTGTGATCTATGTCTCATCCATCGCTATCGGCGCCTGTCCACTAAAACGGGCCAGGTGACCAAGTATGTCCGGTCTATCGTGATGGACGGATGCCCCCCCGATCCTCACGGCCGACCGGTCGGGGACGAAGTATGTCCGGTTCATCGGTATCGCAACGAGGCCCTTTTCCGGACCCTCAGACGGTGCTTGGGGAGCCACCCAGGGCGGCCCAAGTATGTCCGGTTCATCGGTAATGCGAGCCGATCATCGAGCGTTCGGGCTTGTGGGCTAGGGTGGCCGCCTTCATCGGCTCGGGGGCTGGGCCCAAGTATGTCCGGTTCGTCGTGACCAGATCATCACCATACCGACGGGAGGGACGATCGCAGCAGTCGCTCAGTCGTCATTCGGCGCGAGGCGAAACGATGGCGTGCCCAGGAAAGGCCCTGGCGGATTGCCAGTGCGATCCGGAATCGCCGGACGTGTCATCCGACCATCCAGGATGGCGATGGCACCTTGGGGATCCTGGGCGATTTCAGGATGGGTCGTTTGGAGTGGGCTTCGGCGGGACGAGATCGGTCGTCGGCGGATCGGATTCGACGTCCGAGGAGGCCCGGGGACTGAGTGCCGTCGTGATCCGTCCCAGCATATCCTTCCAGCGCGATCGCGTCTCCGGTTCCAGGGCGTTGAGCCGGCCGAGGAGCCATGCGGCGTTATCGGTCGCGGAAGTCGGGGCGGCGGGCGTGGCCGGGATCTCCAGGTCGAACGGGCGGGCGGACTCCGCCGGCAGGGCGGGGGGCGGGATGAGATCCTCCCGGAGCGCGGCAAGCTCGCGACGAAGGGCATCGATCTGGGCGAATTGGCCTTCGATCAGGGTCGCGGCATCCCCCTGGAACTGACGGAGTAGGTCGAGGATCTCGTTCAACCCGGCCTCGGGTTCGCGAACGGCGGGATGGGCGGTGAGGGCCTCGATCGGCTCCGCCTCGATGACCGGGACGATCTCGCGAAGCACCGCCGGGACCACTGGCAAGGCAACAACTTGGGTGCCGATGCCGACCCGAAATTCGGCCCGGCCGATCCGGAGGATGTCGCCGTCCCGGAGCGGCGCGGAGCCGACAACCGGCTGGCCATTGACCCGGGTGTCGCGGCCGAGGAGGTCGATCACCCGGGCCGAATCCGGCTCGCGCCAGATCGCGCAGTGGATCGGCGAGGCCGCCGAACCGAGGAGCCGGATCCCGCACGCCGCCGACCGCCCGAGGAAGGCGAGCGGCGACCCCAGGACCCAGGGCGCGTGGCCGCCGTCCAGGGGATGCAGCGACAGCCGTTCCAGGTCGGGGCCGGCCGGCGCGAAGAGGTCATCGTAGACCGGGGAGGGATCGATGGCCGCCCCGTCGGCGCGGAGCCGGAGGACTTCCAGGCGTCGGCCGGCGATCTCCAGGGCATCGCCCGGGATGAGCCACTGCGAGGCGATCTCCCGCCCCGCGAACCGGGTCCCGGATCGGGTCAACAGGTCGACGCAGAACAGCCCTCGACGGTCGAGCACCAGCAGGGCATGGCGGGGCGCCGCGGCCCGGTCGGCGATCCGGATCGATGCCCCGGGGTGGCGTCCGATCAGGGCGACCGGCCCTTCGGTTCGGAGGATCCGCCCCGGTTCCTTGCCCGGCCCTCGGAGCCTCAACGTGACCTGCCCGTCGGCCCACGGCACGCCGAGGGCGGGCAACGGGTCCGGGCCGATCGGCATCGCGGCACGACTCATCGGGCCACCGGGAAGAGGAGCAGGGCGGTGTGTCCGGGACGAGGTGGCAACGTCCATCGATCCATGAATTTATAAGGCCGGGTTCGGTTCCGTGAACGCCGCGTTGCGGCCGATCATTCTAGGCGATCGCGACCCTCCGTTGCAATCGTGGGTGGGTCGTCGGGATTTGACCCTTGTCAGGCGATCACGTCGACGCGCATCATGGTCGCCGGACGCGACGATGCGGGCTCGTCCCTCTTGGACGTCCCTCCAGGGAAGGATTCGACACCCATGCCGCCGACCCCCCGCCCCCTTGGGGGCCCCAAGATCCATCACGCGATCGAGAGGCCGCTCGCCCTGCCCGCCCCGGCTGATTTCGGGCCCGTCGCCGATCAGTTGCCGGGCGAACCCGCGTCGACGTCGGCCCGGTCGGGGCGGAAGTCTGGGCTATCGCTCGGCCTGGCATGGCGGGCGGTGCGCCGCCACGCCTGGGTCGCGCTGATCGCCTGGGCCGCCGGCACGGCCGGGCTGATCGCCTGGGCGGACCGGAAGATCCGGCCCGGCTACCAGGCCGTCTCGGTCATCAAGGTCGATGCGGGCGATCGGGGCCGGTTCCGCGACGGCGGGCCGGGCGGCGACTTCGAGGTCTACAAGCAGACCCAGGCGCGACGGCTGGCCAACCCGGGCGTGATCGAGGCGGCCATCAAGGCCCACCCCGAACTGCTCGGCCTGCCCACATTGGCCAGGGGCCAGGCGCCGGAGGACGCGGTCCGGTCGGCGATCGTCGCCCAGGTCGTGCCCCAGACCGACCTGATCCAGGTGACGATGACCTCGCCGACCCCCGACGAGCCGGCCCGGGTCGTGGATGCGGTGATCGAGTCGTTCCTCAGGGCGACCGAGAACGGGGACGACGGTGCGGTCGAGAAGGTCCGCCGGATCCGCGAGGCGCGGGATGCCCGGGCGCGGGAGGTCGACCTCCGCCGCTCCGAGGTCGTCGACCGCGCCGCCAAGCTCGGCGCGATCGATTCGGCTCGCGCCCGCGACCGCGATGCGGTGGCCCTGGATCAGTACAAGACCCTGTCCAATCAACTCCTCACGATCGACCTTGAGATGATGGCGGCGCGGGCCAAGCTCGACCGGGCCCGTCAGCGGTCGGCCGCCCACGAGCCCGACGCCAAGGTCGATGCGGCGGTCGTGGCCGCCTTCTATGCCGATCCCCAGGTCGCCACGCTCCGGGGCCAGGTCGAGGCCGCCCGCGACGAGCTGGCCCAGGCCGATCGGGTGGCCCGCAACGCCAGCGAGATCCCCCGGGGCGCGGCCCGCAAGACGATCGACGAGGGCCAGAAGCAGATCGATCAGCTCTGGATCCGCAAGAAACCTGCGCTGGCCCAGGCCGCCAAGTCCACCTCGGCGGCCGAGGTCGAGGCCCAGCAGGCCGCCGGCCGGCTCGTCGAACTGGAGGCGATGACCGCCGGGCTCAACGATCGGCTGGGCCGGCTCAACGCCCAGACAAAGGCGGCCGGCGCCGACGAACTGACCCTAGAATTCGCCCGCCACGACCTCGCCCGCTCCGAGGCGATGCTGGATACCCTCACCAAGGATCTCGACCGGGCCGAGGTGGAGGCCAAGGGGGCCGTGGCCGGGTTCCGCCAGGAGTTCCCGGCCCGCGTGGCCGAGCTGCCCGACGGCCATCGCCGGATCAAGGCCATGGTCATCGCCCCGTTCGGGATGCTCCTCGGGGTGGTCGGCCTGCTGGTCCTGGCCGAGCTGCGGTCGGGCCGTGTGGTCGGCCCCGATGACCTCCCGACGACGCTCCAGCCCCGCGTCCTGGGCGTCCTGCCGACCCTGCCCCGGCCCGGGACCGCGCGGCATCGCGACGACATCGCCCGGTTCGTCCAGGGCCTCGAACATCTCCGGGTCGTCCTCTGCGATCGCCGCGACCACCGATCCCGCCGCTGCCTGCTGATCACCAGCGCCTCGGTGGGGGAGGGGAAGACGACCTTGGCCGCCCAGCTCGCCGAGCGGTGCGTCAATGCCGGCCTCTCTACGCTGCTGATCGACGCCGACCTGCGGAGCCCGACCCTGAGCCAGATGTTCGACCAGGGGAACCGCCGCGGGCTGGCCGACGTGCTCCGGGGCGAGGCGACCGCCGAGGAGGCCATCGGCGTGATCGGCGACGCCGGGGGGGTCCACTTCCTCGCCGCCGGGACCGACCGGGCCGACCCCGGCCGGCTGCTCCACGGCGAAGCCCTGGGCCGCCTGCTGGCGCGGGCCCGCGAGAGCTTCGACATGGTCATCGTCGACGCCCCGCCCGTCCTGCCCGTGCCCGACGCCCTGACGATCGGCCGCTGGGTCGATGGGGCGGTCCTCTCGGTCCGGTCGGACACCAGCCGGTTCCCCCTGATCGAGCAGGCCGACCAGCGGCTCGCCTCGATGGGCGTGCCGGTCCTGGGGGCTGTCGTTGCCGGCGTCCGCGATGCGGGCCGGGCCTACGGGGTGCCGACCGGGCCCGGGCCGGTGGTCACCTCGGTCGACGGCTGACCCGTCTACCATGCTCATTGCCCTTGTGCAACCGCCCGAACTCGATACCCTTCCGGGCTCGGGGCGGTCGCCGGGGAGGGCCCGCGCTCCCGTCCCCGCCGGGGATGGATCATGGACGGATCGCTTCGCGAGCGATGGCGGCGGCCGATCATCGGCCTGATGGTCGCCTCGTTCGCGACCCTCCTGGCCGTCCCGCACCTGGGACGGTTCCGCACCCCGTCCCTCTACAGCGATGACCTCCTCCGCGTGGCCGACCTCCAGGCCAAACCCTTGGGCGAAGTCCTGTTCCGCCCGTTCAACGAGCACATGGCCCCCTGGTTCGAGGCCGTCTCGTGGGTCGTCTGGCAAGCGGCCGGCCGCGACCTGACCCGGGCCCCGGCCGCCTTCACGCTGGCGACCTACGTCCCCTTCTGGCTCGCGCTCGGGCTGATGGCCGCTTGGCTCCGGCGCGAGACCGGATCGCGGGCCACCGCGTTAATCGCATGCACCGCCTTCGCCCTGTCGTCGACGACCGCCGAATGCAGCTTCTGGTTCTCGTCGAGCAGCTTCACCTGGGCCTTATTCTGGACCCTGGTCGCGTTGCTCGGCGGCGCCGCGACGGGCGGGAAGAATGCAGGATCACGCGTCGCGGGGCTGTTCCTCGGCGGCATGCTGGCCCCGGCTTCGTCGGCGATCGGCCTGCTGGCCGGCCCGATCGTCGCGACCCGGATGGCGGTCCGCAAGGGGGACCGCCTCTCCGCCCTCATCCCCCTGGCGGGCACGGCCGCCTTCCTGGCGGTCGCCGCGAGCTTCCGCTATGACCGGGTCCTGGGTAGCGGCATCCGCAATCCGCCGGATCGGCTGGGCGGGCTGTTCCTGGCGATGCAGGCCCCCATCGCCCGGCTGCTGCCCGGACTGCTGGCCGGGATCGACCTCGACCGGACCCTGCCGGGCGGGATCCTCTTGGCCCTGTCCGTGGCGGTCCTGACGCTCGCCGCCTTCGTGCTGATCCGCGATCGCCGCGCCGGACCGGCCCTGGTGGCCTTGGGGCTGATCGTGGGCGGTTATGTGCTGACCTACCCCTTCCGCAACTCGCACGGACCACGGTGGTTGTACGCGGTCGGCCGCTTCCATCTCTTTCCCCAGCTCGGGTTGATCCTCCTGTTCGCCCTGTTGTCGCGGCGATGGCTCGGCCGTCTGGATGAGTCATGGCCCCGGACGCTGGCGGCGATGAATGGCGTGGCTGCGGTGCTCCTGCTCCTCCACGGCGGTCGATTCGAGCGGGAGTTCGCGACCTATCACCATCCCGAGCAACGGGAAACGCTCGCCGCGATGGTCCGCGTCGGCGAGGCGTGCGCGTCCCAGGGCATCGACCGCGCCCGGTGCCTCGCCGCGCTCGATCCGGTTTGGTGTTACTGGTTCCAGCCGGAATACAACGGGCTTTGGCTGGTGCCCCGGTTCGGGTCGGGGATGGTCGGCAGCGACGAGGACGCCCGGAGGCTCCTCCTGGGACGTCTTTCGGACGCAGATCGCCGGGCCCTGTGGGGCGGTATGGATGTGTCCGCTCGGGCCCAACCCATCGGGGCAGGCGGGCGGCCCACCCTGACCTCGGGGCATCTGGCGGCCGGGGACCATGCCCGGCCCCTCCTCCCGGCCCAGGCGCTGCCGCAATACGTGATGACCGGCTGGCCCGCCGCGCTGGAGTATCGGATGGACCGCTATTCGGGGGCGGAGGAGCCGCGATTCCTCACCTTCCGGTCGGGTCCGTTGCGGATCCCGATCGAGATCGACTGGCGAGGGGCGGGCGAGGGTTGGTCGAGGGAGCGGAGCATTCGATTCCGGGCCGACCCGGCCGCGGGAGAGCAGGAATGGGCGATCCCCCTGGATCGGCTGCCGCACTGGTCGAAAGGCCGGGTCGAAGCGGTGCGTGTCCGGTTCGTCGCCCCTCCGATCGCCTTCGGCGAACCTCGGCTGACCCGATGAGGCGGCAATTGGCGTATCGCCGGAAGGCCCGGTAAGCTACCCTGACCACGGACCGAGGAAGGTCGACGGATTCGGCGGATCAAGGATTGAGACATGAGCGATCAAGGCGGACGCAAGTGGATCGTCACCGGGGGCGCCGGGTTCATCGGGTGCCACGCGGCGTCGCGGTTCCATGCGGCCGGGGATCGCGTGGTGGTCGTCGACAACCTGAGCCGTCGCGGGGCCGAGGATAACCTCGCCTGGCTGCGAGGGCAGGGGATCGAGACCTTCGTCAAGGCGGACATCCGCGACGCCTCGGCGATGTCCGACCTCCTGGCCCAGCACGCCGACGCCGATGCCGTGCTGCACCTCGCCGGGCAGGTCGCCGTCACCACCAGCGTGGCCGACCCCCGCTCCGACTTCGAGACCAACGCCCTCGGCACGCTCAACATCCTGGAAGCCGTCCGGCTCGCGGCGGGCGGGCGACCCGCCGTCCTTTACAGCTCGACCAACAAGGTTTACGGCAACTTGGAGCAGGAAAAGGTCATCATCCGCGATGGCCGCTATGCCTACGAGAACCGGCCCAACGGGGTGGACGAGCACGAGCCGCTCGACTTCCACAGCCCCTACGGATGCTCCAAGGGGGCCGGGGACCAGTACGTCCGCGACTATGCCCGGATCTACGGCCTGAAGACGGTCGCCTTCCGCCAGTCGTGCATCTATGGCACGCGCCAGTTCGGCATCGAAGACCAGGGCTGGGTCGCCTGGTTCTGCCTGGCCGCCACCCGGGGCCAGAAGTTCTCGATCTTCGGCGACGGCCGGCAGATCCGCGACGCCCTCTGGATCGGCGACCTGATCGACGCCTACGAGATCGCCCTCGACCGGATCGACCGCGTGGCCGGCGAGGTCTTCAACATCGGCGGCGGGCCCGACCGGACGTTAAGCCTCCTGGAACTGGTCGGGATGCTGGAGGCCCACTTCGGCCATCCCCTCAATCCGGCCTTCGCCGACTGGCGGCCCGGCGACCAGCGCGTCTTCGTGGCCGACATCCGCAAGGCGTCGCGCATGCTCAACTGGTCCCCCAAGGTCGGCGTCGCCGAGGGCGTGGGGCGCCTGCTCGCCTGGATCGACGAGAATCGCAACCTGTTCACGGTCTGACCGGGACGGGTTGACCTCGCCGCCCCGATGAGGGGACGGGGAGAAATCTTGCCGATAGGGAAGCATGGGTAGTTGGGGTCGGTTATACTCCCTCACATCCCCTGGACGGTCCCGGCCCCCGGCGTCGGCGGTCGCGATGCGCACGGGTCGTTGATCGTGAGGGCGGCCCATGTGGCGGAAGACGGCGATCGGGGCCTTGATCGGGATCGGGGCCCTGGTGGCCCTGGTCGTGCTCGGCGAGCTGGCGGGATCGCGGACGTTCGCCCGGATCGGGTCGCTCGCCGCCGAGGTGCGGCCGCCGATCCTGGTCGGCGTGATCCATTCCCTCTCTGGGCCGCTGGAGCCCTATGAACGCCCGCTGCGTGACGCCGAGCTGCTTGCAGTCAAGCAGATCAACGACCGGGGGGGCATCGGCGGTCGACTCCTGGAGGTCGTCGAGGCCGATGGCCGATCCGACCCCCGGACCTTCGCGTCGCAGGCCCGACGGCTCATCGAGTCCAACAAGGTCAGCGTCGTGTTCGGCGGCTGGACCGCAGAGAGCCGCCGGCTGATGCGGCCGGTCATCGAGGAGTTGAACTCCCTGCTCGTCTTCCCCGGCGATTTCGAGGGGATCGAGGAGGCGTCCCGCATCATGTACGCCGGGACGACCGCCAATCAGCAGGTCGTCCCCGCCGTGCGGTGGGCCATCGATCGGCTGTCCGTCAAGAAGCCGTTCCTCCTGAGCAACGACGAGGTGTGGTCCCGCACGGTCGCCGAGATCGCGCGGGACCAGCTGCGATGCTCGGGGATCGAGCCGGCCGGCGAGCTGTCGATCTCGCCCGGCGTGGACGGGGTCGCGGCGGCGGTGGCCGCGATCCGGAGGGCCCAGCCCGACCTGATCCTCAACTTCACGTCCGGCGACACCAACACCGCCCTGTTCACGTCCCTGCGGCGGGCGGGGATCACGGCGGCCGGCTCGCCGGCGCTGTCGTTCCGGATGACCGAGGATGACGGCCGCCGGATCAACGCCGATGACCTGAGCGGCCACTACCTGGCGGCGGATTACCTCACCACGCTGGATACCCTGTCCAACCGCGAGTTCCTCCGGATCTTCAAGGCGCACCACGGCGACGACCGGATGCCCTCGGCCCCCGCGGTGATGGCGCACGAGGGGGTCCGCATGTGGGCGAAGGCGGCCGAGGAGGCCGGCGACCCGTCGTCCGCGAACGTCCTCCCCCGGCTGCCCCGGATCAGCCTCGACGCCCCCGAGGGGGTGATCAGCGTCGACTCGGCGATCCGTGCGGTGTGGCGGCCCTGCCACGTGGGGCGGTTCCGCCCCGACGGCCAGATCGAGGCGACCTGGTCGATCGACCGGCCGATCCGCCCGGTCCTCTACACGATCACGCGCGGCGATGGCGACTGGCGATCCTTCCTGGACGGCCTCCGGGAAGGTTGGCGCGGCAACTGGTCCGGCGCCGGCCAGACGCCGGCCGTCCCGCCGGGCTGAAGCCCGGCCGCTCGTCGGACGCGATCCACCCGGAATGATGCCCCCCCTTCGAGATAAGGTCGACCTCGCATGCCTCTCCGAATGCTCGCGCCGAGCCGGGCCAGCATCGCCACCCGGCTGATCGGCTGGTTCCTGGCGATCGCCCTGGTGCCGTGCATCGTGATCACGCTGATCACGGGGCTCCTGTCCCGCTCCGCCCTGGAGACGACGGTCCGCCAGCGGCTCGAATCGATGGCCCGGGCCAAGACGGAGCAGATCGAGACCTACGTCGCGGAGCGGCGGGGGGATGCCCGGATCTCCGGATCGGCCCCGAGCGTGATCAACGCCGTGACCGAACTGGGGGCCCTAATCCGCGATGGCAAAAAAGATACCCCGGAGTTCGCGGCGGGGGAGGGGCGGGCCCGCGACGTCCTGGCGCGGATGATCGAGACCTACGCCTACGAGAACGCCTACCTGCTGAGCATCGACGGGGCCTTGCTCGTCTCGTTCAAGACGGGCCTGGATCCGGGAGCCTCGATCGACGCAGGGCCGCTCCGGGAGACCCAGTTCGCCGACGTCTTTCGCCGCTGCAAATTCCTGATGCAGGCCACGATGTCCGACTTCCAGGTCTACCCCGGCCGGCGCGAGCCCGCCGCCTTCGTGGGCGGCCCGGTCGTCAGCGAGGGGCGGCTGGTCGGCGTCATCCTGTTCGAGTTCGGCAATTCCGCGCTGTTCCGGGTGGCCACCGAGAACGAAGGCCTGGGCGAGACCGGCGAGACCGTGATCGCGATGCGGACCGGCGACGAACTGACCTTCGTGGCCCCGACGAAGTTCGATCCCTCGGCCGGGTTCCGGCGCAAGATCCGGTTCGGCTCCGACGAGGGGATCGACCTCCAGGAGGCCGTGCGCGGGGGCCGGGGCTACGGCGAGACGATGGACTACCGCCGGATCCCGGTCGTGGCGGCGTGGGCCTACCTCCCCTCGCTGCGGTGGGGGATGGCGATCGAGCAGGACACCGCCGAGGCGTTCGCCCTGATCACCCGCCAGCGTCAGGTGGCCGCCGGCCTGGTGGGGTTCACCATCCTGGCCGTCGGGTTGGTCGCCCTGGTGGTGGCCCGCTCGATCACCCGGCCGATCCGCGAGGCGGCCCTGGTGGCCGAGCAGATCGCCTCGGGCGACCTGACCGCGATCGTCTCCGGCGACGCGCCGGGCGAGTCGGGCATGCTCCTCCGCTCGGTGCGCAAGATGACCCTGGACCTGCGGTCGCTGATCGGCCGGATCCAGAAATCGAGCATCACCCTGATGTCCACCGCCACCGAGATCGCCGCGACTTCGCGGCAGCAGGGGGAGGCGATTAGCGACTACGGGGCCTCGACCAGCGAGGCCGCCGCGGCGGTCAAGCAGATCTCCGCCACCAGCCGGGAACTGCTCAAGACGATGGACGAGGTCAACGAGGTCGCCGCACGCACCGCCGGTATGGCCTCGGAGGGGCGGGGGAGCCTCGGCGAGATGGGCCGGTCGATGCGGCAGCTCGCCGAGTCGACCGGGTCGATCGGCTCGAAGCTCTCGGTCATCAGCGAGCGCGCGGCCAACATCAACCTGGCCGTGACCACGATCGCCAAGGTCGCCGACCAGACCAATCTCCTGTCCATCAACGCCGCCATCGAGGCCGAGAAGGCCGGGGAATACGGCCTCGGCTTCCTGGTCGTCGCCCGCGAGATCCGCCGCCTGGCCGACCAGACCGCTGTGGCCACCCTGGACATCGAGCGGATGGTCAAGGAGATGCAATACAGCGTCTCGGCCGGCGTGATGGAGATGGACAAGTTCTCCGACCAGGTCCGGCAGGGCGTCGGCGAGGTGGCCCAGATCGGCGACCAGCTCGGCGAGATCATCAACTCGGTGCAGGGCCTCACCGGACGGTTCGACCAGGTCCACGAGGGGATGCGGGTCCAGTCCCAGGGGGCCGACCAGATCCGCGAGGCGGTCACCCGGCTCAGCGAGGGGGCACACCAGACGTCGATCTCGCTCCGCGAGTTCAACAAGGCGACCGACCACCTCCGCGAGGCGGTCGGCGGGCTGAAGGACGAGGTTTCCCGGTTCACGATCGGGCATCCCGATGCCTCGGCCGCGGGGTGAGGTAGACTGGGGGCGGGGCGGGCCGCCGCCCGGCCCCACCGGCGGCACAACCGAGGCGATCGCCCATGCTGGTCCTCACGTTCCGAGTCGCCGAGGCCCCGTTCGCCGTCGCCGTGGCGCGGGTCGTGGAGGTCGTCCCCCGGGTCCGGCTCCGCGCGTTGCCTCAGGCGCCGGACTACCTGGCCGGGCTGCTCCACTTCCGGGGCAAGGCGGTGCCGGTGGTCGACCTCGGCACGAGGATCGCCGGGATCCCGTGCGCCGACCGGCTGAACACCCGGATCATCCTGGTCGAGGCCGCGGCCCGGGGCGGGCCGGCCAGCCTGCTCGGGCTGATCGCCGAAAGGGTCGACGACGTCCGTTCGGTGGACGAGGCCGGGGCGGCCCTGCCGGCCGCCGGGTTCGCGGCGGCCCCCTACCTGGGGGCGGTGTACCAGGCGGACGGCGGGCTGATCCAGATGATCGAGCCGGACCGGATCCTCTCCGACGGCGATGGGGCCGCGACCGCCGGCCTGGCCGGGGCGGGTGGGCTGTGACCGGGACCATCCAGCGGCTGCTGGCGGATCGGATCGGCCTGGACCCGTCCACGGTCGGGGATAACCTGATCACGCGCGGGATCCAGGCGCGGATGGCCGAACTCGGCCTGCGCGATCGCGGCGAGTACGAGACGCTCCTGTCCCGGTCCGAGGCCGAGCAGCAGGCCCTGGTCGAGGAGGTGGTGATCCCGGAAAGCTGGTTCTTCCGCGATGACCGGCCGTTCCGCCTCCTCAAAGAGCGGGCCCTCGCCGGTTGGGCGTGCCGGCCCGAGCGGCCGCCGTTGCGGGCCCTGAGCCTCCCCTGCGCCGGAGGCGAGGAGGCGTACTCGATCGCCATCAGCCTCCTGGATGCCGGCCTCCCGCCCGGCCGGTTCCGCGTCGATGCCGTGGACGTCAGCCGCCGCAACCTGGATCGGGCCCGGGCTGCGATCTACGGCAGCAACTCCTTCCGGGGCGGGCAGATGCCGGGGACCTCGCCCCACTTTTGCCCGGTCGCGGGCGGGATGGCCGTCGCCCCAGAGGCCCGCTCGACGGTCGCGTTCCACCTCGGCAACATCCTCGACCCGTCGCTCCTGGCCGACGTGCCGCCGTATGACATGGTCTTCTGCCGCAACCTCCTGATTTACTTCGACCCTCCATCGCGGGTCCGGGCCTTCGCCAATCTCGATCGGCTCCTGGCGGACTCGGGAATCCTGTTCCTGGGACATGCCGACCGGACGTCGGACCTCGCCCGATTCGAGCCGATCGACGACCGGGGGTGTTTCGCGTTCCGCAGGTCGGCCCCGGCCCCTCCCCCCGCCGATCCGCCCCGTCCTTACCCGCCGGGATCCAGGCCGACGCCGAAGCCCGTCGCGATCGCCCGGCCCGCCCCGGCCCCGATTCCGGAATCGCCCCATCCAGCGCCGCCCCCGCCGGCGAAGCCTCTGGAGGAGGCGTCGGCCCTCGCGGACCAGGGGCAGTACGACGAGGCGACCCGGCTCTGCGAGCGGGCGATCCGCGCCGCTGGGCCTTCGGCACGAGCCTACTTCCTCCTGGGGATGATCCGACAGGCGGCCGGCGATCGATCCGGGGCCGAGGCCCACCTCCAACGCGCCGTGTACCTGGACGGGCAGCACGATGAGGCGCTCCTGGCCCTGGCGATCCTGGCCCGTCGCCGGGGGGATGTCGCGGCCGAGGCCGGCTACCGCCGCCGCGCCGAGCGGGCCCGATCGCGGAAGGGGACATCATGAGCATCGCGGAGTCCGCCCTCCGGACGATCGACGACTGCTGGAACCGGATCGGCGTCAACGGCGATCAGAGCTGCCCGGAGCTGGCGACGCACGTCCATTGCCGCAACTGCCCGGTGTTCGCCTCGGCGGCCCGCCTCATCTTCGACCGGCCGCCGCCCCCCGGCTATCTCGACGACTGGGGGGGGATCCTCGCCCAGCCCGTCGCCGTGGCCGACCCCGACGAGGTCGGCCTCCTGGTCTTCCGGCTCGGGGAGGAATGGCTCGCCCTGGGGTCGCGCCTGGTCGCGGAAGTGACCACCGTCCGGCCCGTGCATCGCGTGCCCCACCGCTCCAATCACATCCTTTCCGGGATCGTGAATCTGCGCGGCCAGCTCAAGTTATGCGTGTCGCTCCACGGACTGCTCGGGGTCGAGCCGGCCGCCGCCGGCCGCGACGGCGCGGCGCGGACCCGTCTGGTGGTGATCAGCCGCGACGGCGAGTCCTGGGTGTTCGCGGCCGATGAGGTGGCCGGCGTGCAGCGGATCCCCCGCCGCCATCTCCAGAAGGTCCCGTCCACCCTGGCCAACCCGTCGGGCAGCTACAGCCAGGCCGTCTTCGCCTGGGGCGACGACCGGAGCGTGGCCCTGCTGGACGACCCCCGCGTGTTCGCCGCACTCCGGAGCCTCGGCCAATGAGCGACGACCTCAGCGGCTTCTCCCTGATGGACCTGTTCCGGTCCGAGGCCGACGGCCAGACCGCCGCGCTGGCCGAAGGGCTGTTGAACCTGGAAGGGGAGGGGGCCTCGCCCGCCGCGATCGAACCGTTGATGCGAGCCGCCCACTCGCTCAAGGGGGCCGCCCGGATCGTCGGGCTCGATGCGGCGGTCCGCGTCGCCCACGCCCTGGAAGACTGCTTCGTTGACGCCCAGAAGGGCGCGTTCGCGATCCAGACCCACCACGTCGACATCTTCCTCAACGCGGTCGATCTCCTGTCCCGCTGCTCGATGGTCGCCGAATCCGAGATCTCCTCCTGGCAGGCCGAGCATGAAGCGGAGATCGCCGGGGCCGTGGCCCAGCTCGAAGCGATTCGGGAGGGGAAGTCGGCACCGGCCCCGGCGCCAAACGAACCCATCGCACCGGCCCCGGGCGATCCCCCAAACGAACCCAACGGCGCGGGAGAACCGGCCGACCTCGGGACGCCAAACGAACCCAACCCGCCACCGCCGACCGACCCCGCGGCCGTCGTCCCGAACGAACCCAACGACGACCCGCCACCGTCCGTCGCTCCGCCAAACGAACCCAACGAGTCGGGCCCCGACGACCTCCTCGACGACGAGCACGCCCGCGCCGTGACCGGCCGCATCGAGTCGATGGCCCCGGAACTGTCGATCGACGACATGCCGGTCCAGGGCCCGCAGGCCGATTCCCCGAACCGCGTCGTCCGGGTCTCGGCGGAAAGCCTCACCCGGCTGATGGGGCTGGCGGGCGAGTCGCTGGTCCATGCCCGGCAGCTTCGCCCCCTGGTCGATGCCCTGACCGCACACCGGGCGGGGCAGGCCGCCTTGCTGGAAACTTTGCGGGCGCTGGAGGATCGGCGTTCGTCGGGGCCGGGCGGCGGGGTCGAGATGGAGTTGATCGCCAAGGCCCGCGGCCAGGTCGACCGGAGCTTGCAGGACCTGGGCGGCGATGTCGAACTGTTCGAAGACTACGCCCGACGGGGGGAGGACCTGGCCGGCCGGCTCCATCACGAGGTCCTGGCCAGCCGGATGCGGCCGATGTCCGAGGGGGCCCGGGGCTTCCCCCGGATGGTCCGCGACGTGTCCCGCCAGCTCGGCAAGATGGTCCGGTTCGAGCTGAAGGGGGAGAACACCGGCGTCGACCGCGACATCCTCGACAAGCTGGAGGCCCCGCTCAACCACCTGATCCGCAACTCCCTGGACCATGCCATCGAGAGCCCGGCCGAGCGCGAGGCCGCGGGCAAGTCCCCGACCGGGACGATCCGCCTGGAGGCCCGCCACCGCGCCGGGCTCCTGCAGATCACCCTGAGCGACGACGGCCGGGGCATCGACGTCGAGCGGCTCCGGGTCAAGGTCGTGGAGAAAAGGCTCGTGGCCGAGGGGATGGCCGGGCGGCTGACCGAGGCCGAATTGCTCGAATTCCTGTTCCTGCCCGGCTTCTCGACCCGCGATTCCGTGACCGAGCTGTCCGGCCGGGGGGTGGGGCTGGACGTGGTGCAGGACATGGTCCGCACGGTGGGCGGTACGGTGCGGATCGCCTCGCGGCCGGGCCGTGGGACGAAGTTCACGCTCCACCTGCCGATCACGATGTCGGTGGTCCGGGCGCTGCTGGTCCGTGTGGCGGGCGAGCCCTACGCCTTCCCCCTGAACCGGATCGACCGGATCGCCCGGGTGTCCCGGTCGGGGCTGCGGATGCTGGAAGGCCGGCCCCACTTCCCGGTCGACGACCAGCTCGTCGGGCTGGTCGAGGCGTCGCAGGTCTTCGGCCTGCCCGGCGGGGAGACCAGCGGCGATGAGCTGCCGATCGTGGTGGCCAGCGACCGGAGCCAGCGGTTCGGCGTGGTCGTGGAGGCGTTCCTCGGAGAGCGGGACCTGGAGGTCCGCCCGCTCGACCCCCGCCTGGGCAAGCCGCCCGACATCAATAGTGCCTCGGTCCTGGAAGACGGCTGGCCGGTCCTGATCGTCGACGTCGAGGACATGGTCCGGTCGATCGACAACCTGTTCGGCGGCCGGCGGCTCAAGGGGTTGAGCGACGCCGCCGAGCTGGCCGCGCGGCCCTCGGCGAAGCGGATCCTGGTGGTCGACGACTCGATCACCGTCCGCGAGCTGGAGCGACAATTGCTGGAGGGCCGGGGCTACGATGTCGATGTGGCCGTGGACGGCGTCGATGGCTGGAACGCGGCGCGCGGGGGCGGGTATCATCTCATCATCAGTGACGTCGACATGCCGCGCATGGACGGCATCCAACTCGTCCGATCGATCAAGTCCGACGCCCGTCTCCGGGGCACCCCCGTCATCATCGTCTCCTACAAAGACCGGGAAGAAGACCGGATGCGCGGGCTCGACGCCGGCGCGGACGGCTACCTGACCAAGAGCAGCTTCCACGACCGGACGTTTTTGGATGCCGTCGTGGACCTGATCGGCGAGGCCGCCGGATGAGAATCGCCATCGTCAATGACGTCCCCCTGGCCCGCGAGGCGCTCCGCCGCGCCGTGGTCACCGTCCCCGACTTCGAGGTCGCATGGCTGGCGGCCGACGGCGACGAGGCGATCGAGAAGACCCGGGCTGACCGCCCCGACCTGATCCTGATGGACCTGATCATGCCCCGGGTCGACGGGGTCGAGGCGACCCGGCGGATCATGGCCGAGACGCCGTGCCCGATCCTGGTGGTCACGGCCACCGTCAGCGGCAACATGGGCCGGGTCTACGAGGCGATGGGGCTGGGCGCCCTGGACGCCGTCGATACCCCCTCGTTCGACCCGCGCGAGGGGACGCTCGGGACCTCGCCGCTGCTGGAGAAGATCCGCACGATCTCGCGACTGATCGGGCGGCCGTCGCGAGTCCCGATCGCCACGCCGGCCGCCCCCCCCTTCGACGAGGGGAATCCCCACTTCCCCCTGATCGCGATCGGGGCATCGACGGGAGGGCCGGCGGCCCTGGCCCGGATCCTGAACAAGCTGCCCGACACCGAGGAGGCGGCCGTGGTGATCGTCCAGCACGTGGACGAGGCCTTCTCGCGCGGCCTGGCCGAGCATCTCACCAAGGAGACCGGCCGCGAGGTCGAGCTGATCGTGCCCGGCACCGTCCCGCTCCCGGGGCGGCTCTACCTGGCCGGGACCAACGACCATGTCATCCTCGACGACCGCCTCCGGTTCCGGTACGTGGCGGAACCCTCGACCCTCTACTATCGCCCCTCGGTCGACGTCTTCTTCGCGAGCATCGCCGGCCGGTGGCCGGTCCGGGGATCGGCGGCGCTCCTGACCGGGATGGGCCGCGACGGGGCGCTGGGCCTGAAGGCCCTGCGCGAGGCCGGGTGGGCGACGATCGCCCAGGACGAGGCCACCTGCATCGTCTACGGGATGCCCCGGGCCGCCGCCGAGATCGGGGCCGCCGAACAGATCCTTCCCCTCGGCCAGATCGCGCGGGCGCTGGCCGACGGGATCACCAGTCGCAACGCACGGGCCCGGGGGGCCAGCCCACGATGAACGACGAACCCGCGTTGACCCAGCACCCGGTGTCGGTCCTGCTCGTCGACGACCAGCCGATGATCGGCGAGGTCGTCCGCCGGATGCTCGTCGGCGAGCCCGACGTCGTCTTTCACTATTGCAAGGATGCCGCCCAGGCCGTCGAGCGGGCCACCGCCATCGGCCCGACCGTGATCCTGCAAGACCTGGTCATGCCCGACATCGATGGCCTGTCCCTGGTCAAGATGTACCGGGAGAACGAGGCGACCCGCGAGACGCCCCTGATCGTCCTCTCCACCAAGGAAGAGCCCAAGATCAAGGCGGACGCCTTCGCCCTCGGGGCCAACGACTACGTCGTCAAGCTGCCGGATAAGCTCGAACTGTTGGCCCGGGTCCGCTACCACTCCAAGGGGTACATCAACCTCCTCCAGCGCAACGAGGCTTACCGGGCCCTCCAGGCGAGCCAGCGCCTGCTGGCCAAGGACGTGGCCCAGGCCGCCAAGTACGTCAAGTCGCTCCTGCCCGACAAGCTCCGCAAGGGCACCATCACGACCGACTGGCGATTCGTCCCCTCGGCCGAGCTGGGCGGCGACTCGTTCGGCTACGACTGGGTCGACCCCGACCACTTCGCCTTCTACCTCCTGGATGTGAGCGGCCACGGGGTCGGATCGGCGTTGCTATCCGTCTCGGCCCTCAACGCCCTGCGCTCGCAATCCCTGCCGCAAACCGACTTCCGCGATCCCGGCCAGGTCCTCACGGCGCTCAACCGGGCGTTCCAGATGGACCAGCAAAACGGACTCTTCTTCACCATCTGGTATGGGATCTACCACAAGCCGACCCGCCGGCTGGACTACTCCGGGGGCGGCCACCCGCCGGCCCTCCTGCTGACCGGGGAAGATGCCGGGCGCTGCGAGCTGCAATCGCTCGACTCCAATGGCCCGATGATCGGCGCGGTCGGCGACCTGGAATACGCGACCTCGACCACCCAGATCGGCCCGTTCGGCTTCCTGTCGCTCTACAGCGACGGGGCCTTCGAGATCGAGCAGGTCGGGGGGAAGACCTGGCCGTTCGGCGACTTCGTCGCCTTCATGCAGGCGGCGATGAGCGGGGAAGGGGCCTCGGCCATGGACCCGCTGATCGCCCACGCCCGGAAACTTCAGGGCTCGGAGGAATTCGCCGACGACCTGTCCATGGTCGAATTCCGGTTCCTCCCCCCCGCCTGACGGCGTGCGGCCCCGGTGCCACGCGGGGCCGAGTCCGGTTGCGGATCAAATTGCCCATGCCTTAAACTGGGCCCGCGGCGACGAGGGAGAGCGACGCGACCGATCGAGAAATCCCGCGATGTGGCCCGACCCGATCGAGAATCCGTACCTCCTGCTCGTCAACATCCCCCACGCCGTGCTCCCGGACGGCCGACGCGCCGTGGACCAGCTCTGGCTCAAGGATCTCCAGCTCCATCGGAAGTATCTCTCGCGCCTGGAGCTGGCCTCGCCGTTCCGGCCCGGGCCCCCGGTGGCCGGAGAACTGCCGATCGACGACGAGCCGGACCTCGGGACGCTCACCCATCAGCCCGTGCCGATGTCGAAGGACGAGCCGAGGGGGATCATCGATGCCCCGGTGACGTTCCTGCGGCTCTGGAAGGCGGTCGGTCGGGCGGACCTCGTCCATGCCGGGATCGGCGGGTGGCCCTATCCCCTGGGGTGGCCGGCGGCCCTGTTCGCCAAGATGCGGGGCAAGATCCTCCTGGTCAACGTCGAGTCCGCCCCCTGGCGGCTGGGCCTGGAGCCCGGCGCGCGGCTCGTGGATCGGATCCGGGGCGTGGCCTTCGAGACGATGGCCCGCTGGTGCGTCAACCGGGCCGACATCGCCCTGTTCACCCAGGCCGAATACCGCTCCAGCATGCTCAAGCCGGGCCGGCGGCACCTCGGCCACGTCACCCACGCCTCCTGGATCGATGAGGATGTGATCCTCTCCGACGAGGACGCCGGTCGGGCCTGGGACGCCAAGCCGGCCTCGCCCCTGAGGTTGGTCTTCGCCGGCCGGATCACCGGGACCAAGGGGGGCCGGATCCTGATCGAGGCGATCCGCAAGTTGGCCGAGGCCCGGGTCCCGGTCCAGATCGACGTGATGGGATCCGGCGACCTGCTGGAGAGCTTCGACGCCCTGGCGAAAACCCTGGACGGCCCGACCACGGTCCGGCTCCGGGCGCCGGTCCCCTACGACGCGACCTTCTTCTCGGCGATCCGGGAATATCACGGCCTGCTCGTGCCGAGCCTCGCCGACGAGCAGCCCCGGATCATCTATGACGCCTTCTCCCAGGCGGTCCCGGCCATCGCCAGCAACACGGCCGGCATCCGCGACTGCGTCCGGGACGGCGAGACCGGGATCCTGCTGCCCCCCGGCGACGTGGACGCCCTGGCCTCGAAGATCGCCGAGTTGGCCCGCCACCCCCACGGACTCCGCCCGATGGGCCTGGCCGCCCTGGAGGTGGCGCGTCGCCTGACCCACGCGGAGATGCACCGCACCCGCCACGCCCTGCTGCGGAGACGCATCGACGAACTCCGGCCGAAGCCTTCCCGGGCCGGCGCCCATGCCCCGGCTGCGCTCGTCGAGACCTGAGGCGTGGGGGGCTGTTGGCAATTCTCACCATGATTCGTTTCCTCCACGGCCGGGCCGGGTTTCCGCCCACGCGGCGTCGACTCCGCCGGGTCGCTCAGTTAGACTGACAGCCCTGCCCGCGAGCGATCGCGGGGCGGCGCGGAGCGTCGCGACCGAAGCATGGCGGCGCCCCTCGAGTTTGCAGGACGATCCTGGATGAAGGTTCTAGTGACCGGAGGCGCCGGGTTCATCGGCTCCGCCGTCGTCCGCCAGTGGATCCGCGAGACCGATGCGGAAGTCGTCAACGTCGACAAGTTGACCTACGCCGGGAATCTCGCCTCGCTGGCCGAGGTGGTCGACGACCCCCGCCACCACTTCGAGAAGGTCGACATCTGCGACGCCGATGCCATCTCAGGCGTCTTCGAGCGGCATCGGCCCGACGCGGTGATGCACCTGGCCGCCGAGTCGCACGTGGACCGCTCGATCGACGGGCCGGGCGAGTTCATCCGCACCAACGTCACCGGGACGTTCACCCTTTTGCATGCCGCCCGCGCCTACTGGAGCGGCCTGGAAGGCGGGGCGCGGGATCGCTTCCGCTTCCACCACATCTCCACCGACGAGGTCTTCGGCTCGCTGGGCGCCACGGACTTCTTCCGCGAGGACACGCCCTACAGCCCGAACTCGCCCTATTCGGCGAGCAAGGCTTCCTCGGATCACCTGGTCCGGGCCTGGTATCACACGTATGGCCTGCCGACGCTGGTCACCAACTGCTCCAATAACTATGGCCCGTACCATTTCCCCGAGAAACTGATCCCCCTGGTCATCCTCAACGCGGTCGCCGGCAAGCCCCTGCCGATCTACGGCAAGGGGGACAACATCCGCGACTGGCTCTTCGTCGAGGATCACGCCCGGGCCTTGCGGCTGGTCCTGACCGAAGGGAAGGTCGGCGAGACCTACAACATCGGCGGCCACAACGAGCGGACCAATCTGGAGGTCGTCCAGACGATCTGTGCCCTGCTGGATGATCTCCGGCCCGACTCGCCTCACGCCCCCCACGCCAACCTGATCAAGTTCGTCGCGGACCGGCCCGGCCACGACCAGCGGTACGCCATCGACGCCTCGAAGATCCAGCGCGAGCTGGGTTGGACGCCGGCCGAGACCTTCGAAACCGGCCTCCGCAAGACGGTCCTCTGGTATCTGGAGAATGAGCTCTGGTGGCGCGACGTCCAGTCGGGCGGCTATCGCCAGGAACGGCTCGGCCTGGGGGCGAACTCATGACGTCCCCCGCGATCAATCCCCGGGGCATGAAGGGGATCATCCTGGCCGGCGGATCGGGCACGCGGCTCTATCCCCTCACCCGGGTCGTGAGCAAGCAGCTCCTGCCGGTCTACGACAAGCCGATGATCTACTACCCGCTCAGCGTCCTGATGCTGGCGGGCCTGAGCGAGATCCTGATCATCTCGACGCCGCAGGACCTCCCGCGGTTCCGCGAGCTGCTCGGCGACGGGTCCCAGTGGGGCATCCAGCTCTCATACGCCGAGCAGGCGGTCCCCAACGGGCTGGCCCAGGCCTTCGTGATCGGCCGGGAGTTCGTGGGCGACTCGCCCGTGGCCCTGATCCTGGGCGACAACATCTTCCACGGCGACTCGCTCAGCGAGCAGCTCCAGCGGGTCGCAACCTCGCCCGAGGGTGCGACCATCTTCGGCTATCACGTCCAGGACCCCGAACGGTACGGCGTGGCCGAGTTCGACCGCGACGGCAACGTGGTCGACCTCCAGGAGAAGCCCGAAAATCCCCGGTCGAATTACGCCGTCGTCGGCCTCTACTTCTACGATAACGCCGTGCTCGACATCGCCCGCGACCTCGCCCCCTCGAAGCGGGGCGAGTACGAGATCACGGACGTCAATCGGGCGTATCTCCAGGCCGGCAAGCTGAAGCTGGAGATCTTCAGCCGGGGCATGGCCTGGCTCGATACCGGCACGCACGAGGCCCTGCACCAGGCGGCCAACTTCATCCAGGTCGTCGAGCAGCGGCAGGGGCTCAAGATCGCCTGCCTCGAAGAGATTGCCTACCGGATGAAGTTCATCGGCGAGGAGCAGGTCGTCCAGCTCGCCTCCGGCCTCAAGAACGATTACGGCCAGTATCTCCTGGCGATGCTGCGGGAGCCCGTGCGTCCATGAACGTCTCCGAAACCCGCTTGCCGGGCGTCATGCTGATCGAGCCGCGGATCTTCCGCGATGATCGCGGCTACTTTTTGGAGACCTGGAGCCGGGCCGTCCACGGTGCGAAGGGGCTGCCGGAGGTCTACGCCCAGGACAACCTGTCCTGCTCGGCGGTCGGGGTCCTGCGCGGCCTCCACTTCCAGTTCCCCACCGCCCAGGGGAAGCTTGTGAGCGTGATCCGAGGGCGGGTCTGGGATGTGGCCGTGGACATCAGGGTGGGATCGCCCCACTTCGGAAAATGGGTCGGCGAGACCCTGGACGCGGAATCTGGGCGTCAGCTCTACATCCCCGGCGGATTCGCCCACGGATTCCTCGTGATCGGCGATGAGCCCGCGCTCTTCTCCTACAAATGCACCGAGGGGTATGACCCCCAGGGGCAATGCTCGATCGCCTGGGACGACCCGGACCTGGGCATCGAATGGCCCGCGTCGAATCCTCTCCTTTCTCCCAAGGATGCCGATGCCCCGCGCCTTCGCGACATCCCGGAGGAGAGGCTCCCCCGATACGAGCCCGCCGCCTGAGCCCCGCCGAGTCCCGCCGCAGCGACGGCGACCACCCCTGGTTGGATCATGAGCGAAATCATCGGTTGGTCGGCCGCGGCGATCGCCGTCGCTCTCGCGCCCTTCTACCTCCTGCTGGCCTCGGTCCTGGCGGCAGCGGTCCTGGGCCGGCGGGAGAAGAGATCGAGCACGATCTCCCAGTCGCCATCGAAGCGATTCCTGATCATCATCCCCGCCCACGATGAGCAGGACCTGATCGCCACGACGGTCCGAAGTTGCCAGGCCCTCGATTACCCGCCCGACCTCTATTCCATCCACGTGATCGCCGACAATTGCACGGATCGGACCGCCGAGGCGGCCCGAGAGGCGGGGGCGCGGGTCTACGAGCGCTTCAACGTGACCCTTAAAAGCAAGGGCCACGCGTTGGAGGAATTCTTCTCGGCGGTGCCCGAAGCGTCCACTCTGGCCGGGGCTTATGACGCCGCCGTGATCGTCGATGCCGATACGGCCCTCGATGACCAGCTCCTCCGAAGATTCTCCGATTCCCTGGATCGTGGCCATGATTGGATCCAGGCGTATTACACCGTCAGCAACGCCGACGCGACCTGGCGGACTCGCCTGATGACCTATGCATTCAGCCTCACCAATGGGGTTTGGATGCTCGGGCTGGATCGTCTGGGTCTGAGCGTTGGGCTCAAAGGCAATGGGATGTGCTTCTCGCGACAGGGCCTCTCCCGACATCCCTGGCGGGCTCATGGCCTGGTCGAGGACATGGAATTCGCCCTCATGCTCCGCGAGGCCGGAGAACGGATCCACTTCCTCAAGGACGCGATCGTCCGCGGAGAGATCGTCAGCCGGGGCGGGTCTGCCGCGGAGTCTCAGAGAATTCGATGGGAGTCGGGACGGAAATCCCTCCGCGAGTCATTCCTGAGACCAATCGTCGCCTCGACTCGACTTAACCCGATGAAAAAGATTGTGTATATCGTGGATCTTTACTTCCCGCCCTTGGGTCGATTGGCGATGGCGACCGTCCTGCCGGCGGTGATGCTGATCGTTCAGGTCTGGATGGGAAGAAGCGTTCTTGGTTTAGATTTCTTCATTCTCGATATCTATGCCGGCATGATGGTTCTCTTGGCGTTGTATGCCCTGAGCCCACTCGTCGTGATGGATCTCCCCGTCCGCTATCTGAGCGCGTTACTTGCCCTACCCTATTTTCTGTTCTGGAAGGCGTTCAAGACGTTCGGTCGGAAACCCGCTTCCTGGATTCGCACACCAAGAGAGGTTGGAAGGAAGTAGGGCACTTGCCAGTGCGGCATAGAATTTAGGCACTGATGTCACATTCTGGGCGGCAGTGTCGTCCGGCTTCGTGAAATGGATCACAAACCTCCCGCGAAATTCCCGATAATCGAGTATCTAAAGGATCCGAGGTGAACGAAAAGGATGCGGCATCAGGTTGGGAGCATGGATGAAGATCGAATGAAGTTCCTTAAAAGCAACATCTCTCGGCAATCACTGCTCGGAAGAACGTCATGCGAGCCTTGTAGCCAATTGACCCTGTGGAAGCGGTTTGCTAGAGTCGTCCACGGCCAAACCGACTGAGGAGCAATGAACTTCCCATTAAGCCCCTCCTTCTCAATCATGCCTCCCGACTCGATTCTCATTCTCAGGTGACCTCCGGAGAAGCGGAACCGATGAGCAGCATCACTCCTGCACGATTTGGACCTATCGACGTGGATTCATGCATGGCGCCCCCCAGCACTTGCCTGGATGGGATTCCGAATCGGCTTGAGGATGCGACCTCATCCTTGATCGGTTCGATGGCCAAGCGAGCGATCGACTTGGTGGGTGCCATCGGCGGGTTGATCTGCCTCGCCCCGATCATGGGGCTCATCGCCGTCCTGATCCGCCTGGGATCGAAGGGCCCGATTTTGTTCCGCCAGGTTCGGCTGGGACGTGATGGCAAGCCATTCTATTGCTTGAAGTTCCGCACGATGGTCGCCGATGCGGAGAAGAAACTCGACGAATTGGAAAATCTGAACGAGTCGGCGGGCGGCGTCCTCTTCAAGATCAAGGAAGACCCACGAGTAACCGGCTTGGGCCGGATCCTCCGCAAGACGAGCCTCGACGAGCTCCCCCAGCTCTGGAACGTCCTCGTCGGCGAGATGAGCTTAGTCGGTCCTCGGCCGTTGCAACTCCGCGATTGCGATCGGCTCGATGCCAACGATCCGATCGGTTACCAGAAGCGGCTGAAGGTGCTCCCGGGCATCACGGGCCCGTGGCAGGTGGGTGGGCGAAGCGACGTCGATAGCGATCGGATGATGGACCTTGATCTCGACTATGTCGATAACTGGTCCCTCGGCCTGGATTTGCGTATCATCGCTCGGACCGTGGTGGTCGTCGCCCTGGGCCGTGGGGCCTGCTAGATCGTCGAGATCGTGTCACATGGACCTTCGACATCCGTAGCGGTGGAGTCGAGACCACCACGATCCTGAACCGGGGTGCATGCAACCATGTCAGCCATCCAAGATTCACCCCCATCGGGTCCCCAACCCTCGAAGATTCGATCGGGGAAGAGCGGCGTTCATGCCGTCCTGGGTTCTGGATGGGCGTGGATGGCCCTGGCCTGTGTTCTGATCGGGACTGCGGGATGGCTCAGGACTCGCCAGGATCGCCAACTGGGTATCGAGAGAAGTACCTTCCAACCTTGTCCGTTCCAGCTGGAAGACATTCCCCAGCAGTTGGGTTCCTGGAAGAATGAGCCGAGTCTGGCCCGACAACTCGACGACAAGACGGTCCAGATCACGGGATCGACGGATCACCTTGTACGAACCTATGTCGACGATCTCACCGGGGTTCGCTTGTCGCTCCTGGTGCTCTATGGGCCCGCCGAACCGGTGATCCCTCACACCCCCGAGGTGTGTTACCCGGCAACCGGGTTCTCTCCGGACGGGGCTGCGTTGCAACGGGAGATCCCGTATGGCGACAAGTTCGCCGTCTTCCAGGCCGCGATCTACTCGCGTCCCGGGACCCTCGTCAGCGTACGAGAGCGGGCCTATCACTCGTTCCGACTGGATGGCCGGTGGTCTCCCGACGTGGGGCGGGGTATCAAGTTCCACCGGAGCAATCCGGGCCTGTTCAAGGTCCAGATCCAGCGGGGGATGAGTCAGGGGGAGAAGCCTGACAAGAACGAGCCGATCGAGGCGTTCCTGGCCATGCTGATCCCCGATCTGGAACGGAGGATCGCCGAGGGTGATCCATCGGAAGCCTCCGCGGCGAGCCCGATCGCTAAGACGAATCCCGGCGCAGCCCGCGCATCCTCCGCGACATCTCGAACCGATGCGGCTGATGACCGGGCCATCCCCGAGAAGGCGACGCGTTGAGCTCGCCGGATGGCCCGATCCGCTGACCGACCCACCGGACCATGCGAGCGGCGATACCGACCCACCAGCCGCCGACGATCAGCAACGATGCCAGGGCGAAAACCAGGAGGATCACGGGCGAAAGGTAGAGCATCAACGCGATGTGGATGACCCGAGGCCACCGAGATCCAGGACGTTCCACGCGGACGCCGGGTTCGATTCTTCGACTCCTCGTAATCGATGCGATGTCAAGTCGACACGTCATGGCCGGCCTCTCGGGAGATCCCTGATCGGACTATCGCGGAACGGTCTCGGTATGGGCGGAAGGGTCCTGGTGTGAATGGCCTGGGCTTCGAACGTCGTATCGGACGGAATGGCGCTCGCCATCACCTAGAAGTATACTCGATCGAGGCGGGCTGGAAAGTTTCCGCCGGTCGATCCCGGCGTGTCGACGTGCCGCATCAACGGAGACCTTTATCTACGAGAAGCAATTTCATTGATCTCGTTGACCGGCCGCCGATTTGAAACGTACAGTGCAGTGGACGCATCCGAAACGTGCGACGACCACGGGTGCGTCGGATGATCGCTCCCTCCCTCGCCTTCCGATCCCGGGCCGAAGTCCCCGCCTCGACGAGGTTCATCGGGACTCGGAACCGATGACATTCCCGTCGATCTCGCGGCTTCATACTATCCGGTACCTCGCGGCAGATCACCCAAGATGGACTCACACGACTTGAACCGCCCGCTCGTGCCCGCCCGAATGCTCCCGGCGCGAATCGGGGTGGGCGCGGGTTTGCCGGCCACCGTCCAGGCGCAAAGCTCACCGTCTCCGCAGATCATCCGCGCGACCCTGCGAGCCGTGAGGCGATATTGGTGGCTGGTGCTCGGCCTCTGGTCGGTGCTCAGCGTCGGGCTCGCCGCTCTGATCTACCTCAAGGTGCAGCCGCTCTACGAGTCGGAAAGCTATCTGCGGGTCGAAGAGAAGAATTCGCTCTACGTGGGCAACACGAACAACGACCTTTCGATCTTCCTCGAAACGCTGGTGCAGTTGATCAAGAGTTCCAACGTCCTCCAGACCGCGGCCGTCGACCCCGCCGTGGCCGTCCTGCCTCGGATCCGGCAGGCCGATGATGCGGTGTTGGAACTCCGCAAGGCGATCAACGTCCGGACGATTCCGGGCACGTACCTCATCTCGGTCTCGATGGCCTCGCGCGATCCGGGCGAAGCGGCGACCATCGTCAACGCCGTGGTCGACTCGTTCCTCAAGATGAACCGCGAATGGTCCGACGGTCTGACACAGGCCCAGACCGAACGGCTGGAGACCTACCTGGCGACCCTGAAGGCCCAATCCGACGAGCTCGAGAATCGTTGGAAGGAGTTGGCCAAGAAGGGGGACGTCGACAACCAGGTCTTCCAGCAGAATCTGTCGACGCAGAAGTCGGACAACGGCAAGGGCCAGGCGGTGGCGGCGCCCACCAGCGGCTCCATGATGACCATCCAGGAATACAAGACCGTCCAGCGGGAGTACCTCGAAGTCACGCGCGAACTGGCCACCGCCGAGTCGTGGCGCGACCACATCCGCTCCACTCGCGGGTCGGCGATGGCCGAGGGGAACGAGAAGGAAAACCTCGATCAGCAAGTCGTCCGGATGTTCCACACGGACCCTGAGGTCATCGGGACCGGAGACAAGCTGATCGCCCTGCAAGAGAAGATCAACAACGTCAAGAAGGTCTCTCGTGATCCGAACGACCCGGCTCTGCGCCGCCATCGAGAGGCTTTCGAGAACGTCAAGGCCCGATACGATCAGCTCTGGGCGACCAAATCGCCCCAGTTCCGCGATCACATCCTCAAGCGGGGCACCAACCCCGATGATGAGATCCGCGAGGCCGATGAGAAGATCCACAACCTGAAGTTCCGCAAGGCGGCGCTCGAAGAGGAGATGAAGAAACTGCAAGTCGCCTCGTCGAAGATGGCGACCGATGAGGTCGAAATCGCCCTGATCCGGGAGGCCCGGCAGGCGATCAAGGACATGCAGGACACGATACATCGCAAACTCGACGACTTGAAGTTCTCCGCCAAGGACGGGTCGCGAATCCGCCTCACCAACGAAGCGACCAGGGCCGGGCGTCCGCAGTCTGACAATCGGCTCAAGTATCTGGCCATGACGCCGGTCGGCGTCTTGCTGGCGGTGCTCGGCCTGGTCATCGCCCTGGAACTGCGATCGGCCCGCGTCTCCGACCCCGACCTGCTGTCGTCCCGGGTCCGCCATGAGGTGTTCTCGATCGCCCCGCTCCCCAACCTCTCGGGCAACGAGGACGGCCGCTCCGCCCGCGCCGAGCAGAAACTCGCGCGATTCGTCCAGAGCCTCGACCACCTCCGCGTCGCCCTCTGCGACGGCGGCATCCCGGGCCAGGGGCGCGTCGTCCTGATCACCAGCGCCACCGGCGGCGAGGGCAAAACCACGCTGTCGGCCCACCTGGCCGCCCGGTGCGCCAACGCCGGCACGTCGCTCCTCCTGATCGACGCCGACATGCGGCATGCCTCGCTCGGCCGCCTGCTCGACGTCCCGACCGGCCTGGGCTTGGCCGATGTCCTGAACGGCGACATCACGATCGAGGAGGCGATGAGCACCGTGCAGGCGGGCGGATTCTCCTTCCTGTCGGCCGGGACTCCCGGCATCGATCCGAGTCGGATCTTGACCTCCTTCCGCTTCGCCTCCCTGATCGACCAGCTCCGGGGGATGTTCGACCTCGTCCTGATCGACTCCCCGCCGATCCTGCCCGTGCCGGACGCCTTGCTGATGGGCCGCCACGTCGATGGTGTCGTCATGTCGTCGCGTTTCGACGCCAGCCGCCTGCCGATGGTCGAACGGGCGAGCCGACAACTCGCCATGGCCAACATCCCGGTCCTCGGGATGGTCGTGAACGGCGCCCCCGCGTCGTCGACCGACTACGGCAAGTACCATTATGATTATCAATACCCGTCCCGCCGCGCCGGGGCGGAAGGCGAGGCGGATCAGTTCACGGCCTAATCGGGCACGGGACGCGACGGTCCGCAGCGTTGATCCGGGATGATTCCATCGGGGTTAGGCATGTCCATCAAAGAGACCGACATCAATCACGACGACGACTTCGGGCCCGCCCCCGTCGTGGCACGATACCGACCGGCCGACCTCGTCGCCGAGCTGGCCCCGGTCATCGCGGTGGTCGTCGCGATCTGGCTGGCCTACACGCCCAACCTCCAGTCTCTCTACAAGACCTGGATGAACGACCCGGACTACTCGCACGGGTTCCTGGTCATCCCGATCGCCCTGGTCATCATGTGGAAAAGCTGGCCCGGGCTGGCCGATCGATCCCCGTCCCTGGTCGGGTGGGGGCTGGTCGTCGCCGCGCTCGGGGCCCGGCTCTATTTCCACAATCGCGGGAGCCAGTGGTCCGAGACCGCGACCCTGTTCCCTCTGATCGTCGGCCTCGGCCTGGCCCGCCTCGGTTGGAAGATCTTCTTCCGGATCTGGCCGGGCTTCGCCTTCCTGATCTTCCTGTTCCCCTTGCCCGCGGCCATGAACACGCTGCTCTCCCAGCCGTTGCAGAAGATCGCCACCGTCTTCTCGGTCGCGCTGCTGAAGGCGACGGGGCTCTGGGTGATGGCCGAGGGGAACGTCATCATGGTGGACTCCGAACGGCTCGAAGTCCAGGAGGCCTGCAACGGCCTGGCCATGCTGATGAGCCTGGCCGCGACGGTGGTGGCTGCGGCCAGCCTGATCCCCATGTCACACCTCAAGCGGCTGATCCTGCTGGCGAGCGTCGTCCCGGTCGCGCTGCTGAGCAACATCCTGAGGATCACGGCGACCGCCTGGTGCTATCATTCGTTCGGGGCCGAGGTGGGCAGCAAGTATGCCCATGACCTGGCCGGGTGGCTGATGATGCCGACGGCCATGGCACTGGTCGCCCTGGAACTCACGATCGTCTCCTGGCTGATCGTCGAGGCGCCGGCGGATTCACAGAAGCCCCTGTTGATCGGCATCAACCCGGGCGTCGCCAACATGGCCGGAAATTCGTGATGACCGAGCGTTCCTGGGTTTGGGGTGTCCCGCTTTCGCGCGTGACCCGGCAATCGGCGACCGATGCGGTGATGACGATGATCGCCCGGGGTCGGCCGGCGTACTTCATCACGGCCAACGTCCACTATGCGATGCTGACCGAGCAGCATCCCGACCTCGGCCCGATCAACCAGGGTGCCGAGCTGATCCTGGCCGATGGCGCGCCGCTCGTATGGGCCTCGCGGTTCCGGAAAGTCGTCCTTCCCGAACGAGTGGCCGGTTCCGACCTGATCTACGACCTCTGCGAGAAGGCGGCCGGGCTCGGCCACTCGGTCTTCCTCCTGGGGGCTGGGCCGGGCATCGCCGACGAGGCGGCGAGGCGGCTGGTCGAGCGTTATCCCGCCTTGCGGATCGCCGGCACCGCCTGCCCCGGGCCGGACGAACTGGGGGGGGAGCCGGGCAGGGCCCTGGTCGAACGGATCCGATCCGCTCGCCCCGGCCTCCTGCTGGTCGCCTTCGGGCAGCCCAAGGGCGAGCGCTGGATCGCCGAGAATCTCGAAGCCCTGGGCGTCCCGGCCTGCGTCCAGGTCGGGGCCACTCTGGATTTCGTCGCGGGCCGCGTGCGGCGGGCGCCTCGAATCTATCAGAAGATCGGCATGGAGTGGGCCTACCGGATGGCCCAGGAGCCGGGTCGGCTCGTCCCCCGCTATTCGCGGAACATCCTGTTCATCTTGCGATCGATCGCCCGCGACCTGACCGGGCGGGGCGGTCAACCGGAACAGGCGGCCCCGATCCCGCTCTCGCTGGCCCAGGAGACGGCGGGGCCATCATCGTGAACGCCCCCGTCGACTCTCCACCGATCGACCATGACGGGGCCGGCGAAGCTGGTCCTACCCCCATGCGTGCGGAGGTCACCGGCGTGGTGGCGATCGGCCGCAACGAGGGAGACCGACTCCGCGGGTGCCTCGACTCCCTGGCCGGCCGGTTGCTGCCGATCGTCTACGTCGATTCGGGATCGACCGATGGCAGCGTCGCGCTGGCTCGATCGGCGGGCGTCGAGGTCGTCGAGCTGGACATGAGCCGGCCGTTCTCGGCGGCGAGGGCCCGGAACGCCGGGTTCGAGCGGCTCCGGGAGATCGAGCCCCGCCTCGGCTCGGTGATGTTCCTCGACGGCGATTGCGAGGTCGTCCCCGGCTGGCTCGACCTGGCTCGGGCCGAGATGGATGCAAGGCCCAGGGCGGCGGTGGTCTGCGGCCGCCGCCGCGAGAAGTATCCCGAGCGATCAGTTTACAATCGCCTGGCCGATCTCGAATGGGAGACGCCGATCGGCGAGGCCTTGGCCTGCGGTGGCGATGCCCTGATGCGGGCCGAGGCCTTCGAGGCCGTGGGGGGGTTCGATCCGACCGCCGCCGCGGGTGAGGAGCCCGAGCTGTGCCAGAGGCTCCGCGCCGCCGGGTGGTCGGTCTGGCGCATCGATGCCGAGATGACCCTCCACGACCTGGGCATGACCCGATTCCGCCAGTGGTGGCGGCGGATGTACCGGGGCGGCTACAACGGCCTCGACATCCAGACCCGATTCCCGGGCGGAGATCAGCCGTTCGCCCGCGAGTTGAAGCGGTCGCGGCTCTGGGCAATCCACGTCCCGATCATGATCCTGGCCGGCTCGACGATCGCCGGATACCTGGTCGGCCCCTCCGCCGCTGCGGCCGTCGCCCTCGTGTCGTCGGCCATCTACCCGGCCAGAGCGGCCCGGCTGGCGCTGAAGATTCGCCCTCGGGTCGAGGGCTGGTATACGGCCCTGGCCTATGGTGCCCTGATGATCGTCGGCCAGTTCGCCAACGCGGCGGGCCAACTCGGCTATCGGATCGACCGGCGGAGCGGCCGGACGGGCCGCCTCATCGAATACAAGCGGGTGGCCGAAGCCGTCCGGCCGGCGGCCACCACCCTATCGTCCTGAATAGAGCCCTCGACCCGCATGCCCGACCCCGACTGGCAGGCCGACCTGGCCCGGTATCCTCGACGTTCCCTCTTCAAGGAGCAATCCCTCTGGGCGATCGCCGTCTATCGCTTCGGGCGGAGGGTGGACCGTCGTCGTCCCGGGCTGGTGCGCCGGCTGCTCACGAAGGCTTACTGGCTGGCTTTCTATGCGGTCGAGACGATGACCGGGGTGAGCCTGCCCAAGTCGGCGACGATCGGGCCGGGCCTTCGGATCTGGCACTTCGGCAACATCTTCGTCACCCATGACGCCGTGATCGGCGCGAACTGCACGCTCCGCCAGGGGGTATCTCTCGGCAACCGTTTCGAGGGCGGTCCTTCGCCGACCCTGGAAGACGATGTGGAATTGGGTGCCTACGCCCAGGTCCTCGGCCAGGTGCGGGTGGGCCGTGGGGCGAAGATCGGGGCCATGAGCGTGGTCCTCCAGGATGTGCCGCCGGGGGCCGTGGCCGTCGGCGTCCCGGCGCGGATCCTGGCCTCCCCCTCTCCGGCGGTGCGGGAATCCGCCCCGAGCGATGGGGCCCGACGCCCGGCCGTCTTCCTGGACCGCGACGGCACGGTGATCGTCAACGTCCCTTACCTGGGGGATCCAGGACGGGTCCAGCTCTTCCCGGAATCCGTCCCGGCCTTGAGGCGGCTTCAGGAGGCCGGTTACGCCCTCGTGATCGTGACCAATCAATCGGCGGTCGGTCGTGGGAGGATCACCCTGGACCAGCTCGCGGCGGTCAATGATGCGATGGTAGCTCGCTTCGCCGCCGAAGGCGTGACCCTGGAAGGCATCTACTTCTGCCCGGAAGTTCCCAAGACCGGCGACCGGACCACGATCGACCATCCCGACCGCAAGCCGGGACCGGGGATGTTGCTGCGGGCGGCGGACGAACTCGGGCTCGACCTGTCCGAATCCTGGATGATCGGCGACATGCTCAGCGACGTCCTGGCCGGTGTGAATGCCGGATGCCGGGGCACGATCCTGGTGGAGACCGGTCACGGCCTGAGCGATCAGGAAAAGGAGCATGATGCCGGTCATCACGTGGTGCCCGACCTGAACGCCGCCGCCGACCTGATCCTCGGGCGGGCCTCGGGAGGGCAGGGGCCCGGGCATGCCCCGGAGCACCTCGATGGTGCGGCCCGGTCCGGCGTCGCGACTTGATCGCTCGTCGTCGATCCCGCTACCATGGCGACGCCCGCCATCCGGCCGGCCGATCCGTGATCCGGCTTAATTTTCCGGGAGCAGCATCCAGCCGTGAAAATCCTCCTGACCGGCGGCGCCGGGTACATCGGAAGTGCTTGCCTCCGTTCGCTCCTGCGCAACGGCCATGATCCGATCGCTTACGATAACATGCTGGAAGGGAATGCCGCGGCGGTCCCCGAAGGCCGGTTGGTCGTCGGCGACATTAACGATACAGACCGTCTCGCCGCGACGCTCAAGGACCATGATATCGATGCGGTGATGCACTTCGCCGCCCTGGCCTCGGTGCCGCTGTCGATTGTCGACCCGGACGGTTATTACACGGTCAACGTGCTCGGGACCAAGAGCATCCTCGACGCCATGAGGCGGTCGGAGGTCTCGAAGATCGTCTTCAGCAGCACGGCGGCGACCTACGCGTTCGGCGTCGAGATGCCGATCCGGGAGACCACCCCTCAGCTGCCCGAGACGCCCTACGGCACGACCAAGCTGGCCGCCGAGCGGATGATCAAGGAATACGCCCGGGCCTACGGGCTGTCCTACACGATCTTCCGCTACTTCAACGCATCCGGTGCCGACCTGGATGGGAATTTCGGCGAGAGCCGCCATGTCGAGGGGCACATCATCCCCTTGACCCTGATGGTCGCCACCGGTCGGCGGGACAAGCTCAAGATCTACGGCGGGGATTGGGACACTTGCGACGGCACCTGCATCCGCGACTACGTCCACACCGACGACCTGGCCCAAGCCCATCAACTGGCCGTCGAGACCCTCGGCCCCGGCGTTGGCCGCGAATATAACCTAGGGTCGGGCACCGGCACGTCGATCCTGGAAATTCTCCGGGCGTGCGAGAAGGCCGTCGGCCACCCGATCGCCCATGAGGTCGTGGATCGCCGGCCTGGCGACCCGGGGACGCTCATCGCCACGCCCGAGAAGGCCATGGCCGAACTCGGCTGGGCCCCCCGGCACGACATCGATGCGATCGTCTCCTCCGCCTGGAAATGGCATTCCTCCCACCCCGACGGTTACGCCTCGGCGGGGCGTTGACTTCCCGTCCCATCCACCCGACTCGCGTGCCGAATCATGAAGATCGCCTATCTGCTCCCGATCTATCCCGAGGTCTCCATGGTCCCCATGCGACGAGAGATCGTCGCGATGGAAGAGCTGGGGGTCCCGATGGAACGGTTCGCCCTCCGGTGGACCTCGGATCAGCTCGTCGATGTGGTCGACCGGCGCGAGCAGGCCAGGACCCGGGCCATCATCTCGGTCGGCGCCCTGGGGATGATCGGGGCCATGCTTCGCACCGCCATCACCCGGCCGGGCCGGTTCTTCCGTGCCTTCGGTGAGGCGATCCGGATGGGGAGGAAGTCGGAGAAGGGGCTGCTCCGCAACCTGATCTACTTCGCCGAGGCCTGCGTCTTCCTGGGGTGGATGAAACAGGGGGGATTCACCCACGTCCATTGCCACTTCGCCACCAACGCCACGCTGGTGGCCATGCTGTGTCGGATCATGGGTGGGCCGCCATACAGCTTCACCATGCACGGGCCCGAGGAGTTCGACGCCCCCCGGCCGCTCGGCCTGAAGGAGAAGATCCGGCATGCCGACTTCGTGGTTGCGATCACTGACTTCACCCGCAGCCAGCTCTATCGCTGGGCCGACTATGCGGACTGGGGCAAGATCCGCATCGTCCGTTGCGGCGTCGACCGGATGTTCCTCGACGCGGAAAAGACGCCCGTCCCCGACGTGCCCCGGCTGATCAACATCGGCCGGATCGTCGAGCAGAAGGGGCAGCTCCTCCTGATCCAGGCGGCGGCCAAGGTGATCCGCGAAGGGATCGAATGCGAGCTGGTGATCGTCGGCGACGGGCCGATGCGGGGCGAGGCCCAGCGCCTGATCGACGAGTACGGGATCGGGGACCGGGTTCGGATCACGGGGTACAAGTCCGGCCCCGAGGTGCGGGAGGAGATCCGACAATCCCGGGCGTTGGTCCTGCCGAGCTTCGCCGAAGGGCTGCCGGTGGTGATCTTCGAATCCCTGGCGATGGGCCGCCCGGTCATCAGCACCTACATCGCAGGGATCCCCGAACTGGTCGAGAACGGCCGCTGCGGCTGGATGGTCCCGGCCGGCTCGGTGGATGCCCTGGCCCGTGCGATGCGGGAGGCCCTCTCGACCCCGGTCGAGGAGATGGATCGGATGGGCCGGGAGGGGGCCCGCCGCGTCGCCGAGTTCCACGACGCCCGCGTGGAGGCCGCCCGGCTCGCGTCCTGGTTCGATCACGACGCCCCCGCCTCATTGACGGACGACCGCCGGGTCGAGCCCGCCGATGCGGTCGCCACGACCCGGGGCTGATCGGGGCCGATTTCACGCCTGCCGGACGGGCAGGCGGCCCCGGACGTCATTCGGCACGTAGGACTGGGCTTCGCGGCGGAACCGGGCGAGGCCCGGATGGTTGGGCTGGTGGCGGTCGGCCCAGGCGATGCCCCGGGCCAGGGCATCGGAGCCGCCCGGCTCATCTCCCATCCGAAAGCATGCCATGGCCCGGAACAGAAGGTCGAAGGCCGTGCCGCCGGGCGGGCCGAGCTTGATCGAACGGTCCAGGGCCTGGATCGCCCCCGGATCATCGCCCGCCCGGAAGCAGGCCACGCCCAGCGTATTCCAGTAGGCCCCGGTCGTGGGGGATTCGATCGTCGCCCTCCGGGCCAGGAGGACGGCCTGCTCGGGGTCGCGGACCTCAGGCTCATCGGCGGTGGCCATCAGCCAGGCCAGGTCGTTGAGTGCCACGACCCACTGACGATGATCCTCGCGAGAGATGGGGGCCAACTCGGCCAGCTCGATCACCGACCGGCGTTGGAAGGCCAGGGCCTCCCCCTCGCGTCCCTGACGTCCAAGGTCGTGTGCCAGACCGGATAGGGTGAGTGCCAGAGTTCGCCGATCGTCGACCGTGGCATCCGCGCTTTCGGCCAGGTACTCCCGGATTTCGAGTGCGGAGCGGCGCTCGGACTCGGCCGCGCCCGGGTTCCGCCCCGCCTCCATGAGTCCGGCCAGGCCGTCGTAGGCGCGGGCCTGGTCTCGATAAGCTTCGGCGTCGTAGGAGAGACGAGGGGCGGAGGCCACGACCTCGCGATAAGCCATCGCCGCCTCATGGTAGCGGCCCTCCAGGGCGAGTTCATCGGCCAGGTCGAGCTGCTGCTTCAGGCCCGAGCGACGGGAAACCGCGCCGATGGCCGGCAACCCGATGACGCCCCCCGCGATCAGCGGATAGTTGACGGACCGCATCCCGTTGAACAGGTTGTCGATCGCATAGAGGCTCAGGGAGACCGCGAACGCCGCGGCCGGCGCCAGCGCCGCGCTGGACCAGGTCGCCACGGGGTTCCGACGCATCAGGGTGATGATCGGCAGGTTCAGGAAGAGCAGGAAGCAGACCAGGCCGAATGCCCCGCTACTCCCGTACGTGATGATCCACATCCCATCGCTGATGACCTGGTCGTTCCCTTTCTCATCGTAGATGCGATACCGGCCAGACGGGCCCCATCCGAAGAGCCACTTCCTGTTGGCCTTCTCGATGAATCGATCCTCGCAATCGAATCGATATTGGAGGGAGATCGCCCGATCCTCGCTGAAATTGGCGGCGATGGCCTCGGTGAGCCCGCGGCCGGACCAGATCCCCGTCGAGCGAGTCGCGGAGTAGAGGTAGGGGATGGCGACCAGGATCATGATCGGGATCGGGGACCGGGTCACGCGCACCGCCCAAAGGATGATGAGCCCGACGATGAGCAGGAAGATCGCCCCGGTCGCCTTGCACAGGATCGTGATGCCGAGCAAGATCACGACGGCCAGCCCGAAGGGCCAGTTCCCCAGCGTCCGGATTGAGCCGCGTGCCCAGCAACGATAGGCCACCAGCGACACCACGGCCATCCACATCCCGCATTCCAGTCCGTTGGACAGGAAGACGCGCGGGCGATAACCGCCGAAACGGAACCCTTCCCAACCCGGGGTATAGAACCCGTAGACGAACACATTCAGCATTGGGCTGAAGCGGATCTCGTACAGGCACAACGGCACGTAGGACAGTCCCCCGACGACGATCCCGATGGCATAATCCCGCAGGTTCTCCGTGGAGTTAAGATACATCCGGCCGAGGAGATAGGGCATTCCCCACCAGGTCATCTCGCGCTCGAAGAAGGACAGCCCTTCGTTGAAGCTGATCCCGTTGCTCAGGACGGACAGGATCGGCGCAACGCAGAAGCCGATCGCGGGCAGGTCATACCAGCGGAATCGGAAGGCCAGGACCGTCTTCAAGTCGAAGATGAGGATGCCCAGGAAGACGCCGCCGGTGGTGATCGACGCCTTCTCCAGGTCGGGGATCCCCGGCAACTGGAAGTAGAGCATCGGGAGGTAGAGCCACCCGACGATGTAGGACAAGATCAGCGCGCGATGGGGCGGCAAGATCGAGAAGAAAAAGAGGATCGTCGGGACCCAGGCGAAGAACACCGCGTAGGCCAGATAGATCATCATCGTGGTCGACCCCGCCGCCGGAGAATGGGACGTCGGACCGGATCAGACCGTTTCCAGCTCGATGACGGGGGCCCACTCGCCGTCCTCGATGTATGTGCACATCCCCTTCTCCCACTCGAAGTAACCCCGGGCGAACGAGCCCATGGTGACCTCGAACGGGCAGATCTCGGTCTGCTGGTCCTGGATGAAAGAGGCGTTCTTCTCGATGAACAGTGTATTGAGCATGTACCGACCCTGGTAGAGCCGGGAGCGGGGGACGTCGAAGCGGATACGGTAGTCGCCCCGGGCGTGGCGGAACGGGGCCGAGGCGTCGGCCAGCAGCATCTGGGTGATCGGCCGACCGAGGCTATCGACGATGTCGAAGACGAAGCTCAGCGAGTCGCGCGGGCTGCCGACGTGGAGGACGAACTCGAAGGACAGCGGCTCGCCGAACTCGTGGATCCCCGATTTGTCGGAGGTGATCACCCGAGCTTCGGCCAGGTAGTTCGAGTCCGGGTCCCGGGGCTCCTCCGCTTTGTAGGGGTCGCCCACCGAGGTCCCGGCCAGCGACATCTCGACGAACGAGCGGATCGCCTCGCCGGTCGGGGCGTCCAGCGTGAGCCGGCCCTTCTGGAACAGGAGGCAACGCTTGGTCAGGGCGGCCACCGACGTCATGTTGTGGCTGACGAAGACCACCGTCCGGCCCTCGTTGATCACGTCGTTCATCTTGCCCAGGCACTTCTCCTGGAACGCCATGTCGCCGACGGCCAGCACTTCGTCGCAGAGCAGGATGTCCGGCTCCAGGTGGGCCGCGACGCCGAACGCCAGGCGGACGTACATCCCCGACGAGAACCGCTTGACCGGCGTGTCGAGGAACTTCGAGACCTCGGAGAACTCGACGATCTCGTCGAACTTCCGGGTGATCTCCGACCGGCGCATCCCCAGGATCGAGCCGTTCAGGTAGATGTTTTCCCGGCCGGTGAGGTCGGGGTGGAATCCCGTCCCCACCTCCAGGAGCGAGGCGACCCGGCCCCGGAGCCGGGCGGATCCCGTGGATGGGTCGGTGATCCGGCTGAGGATCTTCAGCAGGGTCGATTTCCCGGCGCCATTGCGGCCGATCAGGCCGACCGCCTCGCCGGGCTTGATCTCGAACGAGACATCCTTCAACGCCCAGAACGCCTCGGCCTGATGGGCCCCTTCCCCGAATCGCATCGCGCGGCGAAATGGCCCCGTGATGATCTCGGAGACCGTCTCGACCATGGTCTTCTTGCTATTGGGGGCGAGCCCCAGCCGATAAGACTTCCCGAGGCGATCCAGGGTGATGGCCGACTGACTCATGGGGTGCTCGCTTGATCGAGGGTGGGAGACGCCGACGCGGGGCGGGTCAGATGATGTCGGCGATGTGGCGCTCGATGCGGCGGAAGAAGTAGATCCCGAACAGGAAGGTGGCGAACGCCGAGGCCGTCGAGATCGCCAGGATCGGGAAGTTCCAGGGCATCCCGAAGACCGCCGCCCGGAAGCCGTCGACCAGCCCGAACATCGGGTTGAGCGCCAGCAAGTAGGCATACTTCCCGAAGTTGGTGGCCGGGAAGATTACCGGGGTGAGGAACAGGAGCAACTGGAGCGAGAAGCTCAGGACGAACCGGAAGTCGCGGAACAGGACCACCAATGCCGAGGTCGCGAGGCCGGCCCCGAGCGTCGCGATGAACGTGACGGCGATCAGCAGGGGGAGGAAGACGACCTGCCAGCTGGGTACGATCCGGTAGAACGGCAGGAGCATCGCGAACAGACCGGACGCCACCAGCATGTCGACCAGCCCCGCGCCGACCGGCGAGGCCGGGGCGTAGACCCGGGGGAAATAGATCTTGGTCAGCAGGTGCTGCTGGGAGATCGTGCTGATCCCGGCGGTGTTCACCGCGTTGCTGAAGAACGTCCAGGGCACCAGCCCGGCATAGGCATAGAGCGGGTAGGGGATGCCGTTGGTGTCCATCTCCGGCACGAATCGCGAGAACGTGAAGGCGAAGACGAACATGGTCAACAAGGGTTGGATCACCGCCCAGCCGACGCCCAGCACCGTCTGCTTGTAGCGGACCCGGAGGTCGCGGCCGATCAGGGTGAGCAGCAACTCGCGGGTCGCGTAGATTTCCCGCCAGTTGACGGGGACCCAGCCCGACTGCGCTTGGAGGACGATCTCGGGCCGTTCGGCGTGGTGCATGGAAATCCCGACTCACGATCCCAGGTGGAGCCAATCCCGGAAAGTTTCAACTCTAGTACACTACGATCGATGGACGGGGCGGAGTGGGGAGTTTGAAGTGCTTCCAGGCGGGCGAAGACGCCACGATTCTAGCGAAAACTCCGGCCCTTTTGCAAGCAACCGCGAAGCCCGCCCCCCTTCTCGACAACATCGCGGTGCACGGAGACCACAGCAGATCCGGCCATCCGGATGCCTCAAGACGACCCCGGCGCGCGACCACTCACGGCGGGCTTCCTCAGGCCGTCGAGATCGCCCGCGATCAATTCCGCGAACCTCTCGATGGGCAGGTCGTTGTCGTCGTCTCCGAAGGGATTTTCAATCTCCACGCCGATCTCCTCGACGCCGAAGAAGACATACGAGATCAGGAGCGTATCCAGGACAGTCCCCCACCCATAATCTTTGACGAGCCCGAACGGGAGCGTGAAGCAGTAGAGGATCAGGGCACGCCGCAGGTGGACGACGTAGGCGAAGGGCATGGGGGTTTTCTTGATCCGATCGCATCCTCCCAGGCAGTCGATCAGCTGTCGGACGTCGAGGTCGAGGTGGGCCAGCAGGACGTCGGAGATCCGCCCCTCGTCGCGTGCCGCGGCCAGTTCGTCGCCGATCCGCGACGCCACGGCCAGGGGGACGGAGCGGGAAGCCAGGACGGCCGCGACCTCCGGCCCGGGGAGGCGGGCGGCGGATGGCCCGAGCCCGGAGCCACCGCGCAGGACCACCACCGCGGCATGGGCGAATGCGGCGATCCAATCCATCACGGCATCGCGGCGCGTCGGGTCGCCGGCGAGGTGAGTCGCCGTGGCGCGGCCGAGGTCGCGGGACGCGTTGATGATGCTCCCCCACATCCTCCGGCCTTCCCAGTACCTTTCATACGAGACGTTGGTGCGGAAGACGAGGAGCAGGCCGAGCGCGACCCCCACCAGGCTATGGATCGTCGTCGGGATGACAACGACATCGCTCACGTACTTCGCGAAGGTGACCACCAGCGCCGACCATGCGACGCAGGCCAGCACCCGGCCCATGATCTCCCGGACCATCGAACCTTTGATGTCGAAGAGGTGGGACAGCCAGCTGTGGGGATCGTAGTCGATCATGGGCGGTCGGGCCTCGGCGTTGAAGCGGGGGTCGGATCGGCGCCGGGCCATCTTCGCGGATTCCCAGCCGCGATCCCATCCCGGGTTCGACCATTCGCCGCGAAGGGGCGAGGACGCACCCATGGCCGACTCGGGAGCGAATCGCGTCCTATGCTTCAAGCGTGCGCCCGCAACCTCTAAGGTCGAACAAGATGTGGATGCCGAGACGGTCCCCGACCCGATGGGCTGCCGCGACCGTCGCCATCGCCCTCTGGCTGGGGATGGTCGCCGCCGGCTTCCGGGCCATCGAGGTCCACGAGACGACGGCGGGGGATGTCGGCCGGGTTCCGGCCTCCTGGCCCGACGCCACGACGCTCGACTTCGTCCCGAGGAGGCCGAACGTGCTCATGGCGGTCCATCCTCGATGCCCGTGCACCAGGGCCAGCCTCGACCTCCTCCTGGCCGGCACGCGTGGGATGGCCCTGGACGCTTCGATCCGCCTGCTGGTCTACCGCCCGGAGGATGCCACGCCGGACTGGGGGGGGGCGTCCGTCATGCCGTTCGTCGGGTCGGGGGGCGGGGCCGCCGTCGTAGACGACCCCGGGGGCCGCGAGGCCGCCACATTCGGGCTGGTCACATCGGGGGCGGTCGCCGCTTACGACGGGGAAGGCCGTCTCCGGTTCTCGGGCGGACTGACCGCGGTCCGCGGGCGCGACATCCCTTCGAGGGGGGCCGAGGCCCTCGGCTCGGTCCTGTCGGGCCGCGATCCGTCGACCGGCAGTTCATCGGTCTTCGGGTGCGGGATGGCCGCTGCGAGCTGCCTCCCGGCAGCCGGGCGGTCCGGACCATGAAAGGGCCGAGCGACGGTCGGGCGATTGAAGCCAGGGCGCGGACGATCCTGGGGGGCCAGATCCGCCGCATCAACCGGTGGACGGATCGCTTCTTCGCCGGCCTGCTGATCGCCCAGTGGGCCGCGGCGATCGGACTGGTCGCTTGGATCGCGCCGCTGACCTGGGACGGGCCCGAGAGTCGCATCCACCCCCATGTCTGGCTGGCCTCCGGACTCGGAGGGCTGATCGTGGCCCCGGTGGTCGTGCTCCTCCGCCTGAGGCCCGAGGCATCGGCCGGCTACGTCGTTGCGGTCGCCCAGATGCTCATCGGCTCGCTCCTGATCCACCTGACCGGCGGACGGATCGAGACCCACTTCCACGTCTTCGGATCGCTCGCCCTCCTGGCCTTTTACCGCGATTGGAAGATCCTGGCCATCGGCTCGGCGGTCACGGTGGCCGACCATTTCCTGCGCGGCATGTTCTGGCCCCGGTCGATATTCGGCCTGTCGGCCGTCGACCCCGCTCGTTGGATCGAGCATGCCGGGTGGATCTTCTTCGAAGATGCCTTCCTGGCCTGGTCCTGCCTCCGCTCGGTCGACGAGATGCGCCAGGTGGCCCGGAACCAGGCCGCACTGGAGGACTCCGGGGCTCGGGTCGAGGCCATGATCCGGGCACGGACCGCGGACCTGGAGCGGGGGGAGCAGCGCTACCGGACCCTGATCGAGGCCACGTCCGCGATCGTCTGGAATACCCCGGCGTCGGGCGAGTTCGTCGGCCCTCAGCCCGGCTGGAGCGAATTCACCGGCCAGAGCTTCGAGGAATTGAGGGGCCACGGCTGGCTGAACGCCATCCACCCCGACGACCGGGAAGACACGGCGAGGACCTGGTCGGAGGCGGTCGCCCGCCGGTCCCTCTACGAGATCAGGCACCGCCTATGCCGCCGCGACGGCGAATATCGCCACATGCTGGGCCGGGCCGTACCCATCGCCGACGACACGGGAGAGATCACCGAATGGCTGGGCATCCACTGCGATGTCGATGACCAGGCCCGGGCGATCGAGGCGATGGCCGTCGCCCGCCGGGCCGCCGAGTCGGCCAGCCGTGCCAAGGGCGAATTCCTGGCCAACATGAGCCACGAGATCCGCACGCCCATGAACGGCATCATCAACATGACCGAGCTGGCGTTGGGCACCGAGCTATCCCCCCAGCAGAGCGAGTACCTCAAGGTGGTCAAGGGGTCGTCGGAAGCCCTGCTCGGGCTGATCAACGACATCCTCGACTTCAGCAAGATCGAGGCCGGCAAGCTCGACCTCGACCCGGTCCCCTTCCGCCTCCGGGATTGCATCGACGAGACGATGCGCGTGCTGGCCCACCGCGCCCACGCCAAGGGGCTTGAGATCACCGCGAGGGTCCCGCCCGGGGTGCCGGACATGGTGATCGGCGACGCCGGCCGCCTCCGCCAGGTCCTGGTCAACCTGGTGGGCAATGCGATCAAATTCACCGAGCAGGGCGAAATCGCCGTATCGGTCGAGGCGATCGGATGCCCCACGCCCGGGACCGCGGCGACGCTTCGCGTGGCCGTGCGTGACACGGGCATCGGCATCCCATCGGAGAAGCTCCGCACGATCTTCGAGCCGTTCGAGCAGGCCGACGGGTCCACCACCCGGAAATATGGCGGGACCGGCCTGGGGCTGTCGATCTCGGTCAAGCTGGTCGAACTGATGGGCGGCCATCTCGAAGTGACCAGCCAGCCGGGCCGGGGCAGCCTCTTCGCCTTCGAAGTCTCATTCGGCCTCCCGCCCGATCCCGCCGGATCGGCTCGGGCCGTCGAGACGTTGGGCGGTGTGCCGATCCTCGTCGTCGATGACAACGCGACCTGTCGGGCCAATCTCGTCGAAATCCTGAGCAGTTGGGGGGCGACCCCGGCCGAGGTGGACGACGGGCCGGCGGCGCTGGAACGGATCGCCGAGGCCCGGGCCAAAGAACGTCCGTTCCGGATCGTCCTCATCGACGCGATCATGCCCGGGATGAGCGGATATGCCGTGGCGGAGGCGGTCTCATCCGATCCGGATACGCCGGGCCCCTGCGTGATCATGATGACCACCATCGATCATGTCGGCGATCGATCCCGGTGCAATCCTCGCGGGATCGCCGGCCGGCTCACCAAGCCGATCTGCCAATCCGAGCTCATGGATGCCCTGAACGCATGCCTCGACGCGAAGGGATCGCGTGCACCTTCCAGTTTCCCGGGGGACTTATCCGGCGAAGGGTCGTTTTCCGGCCGTCGCTACTCGATCCTCGTCGCCGAGGATAACCTGGTGAATCAGAAGGTCATGAAGGGACTCCTGGCCAGGAACGGCCACTGCGTCACCATCGTCGGCGACGGCCTCCAGGCCATGGCGGCCCTGGCTCGCGAAAGGTTCGACCTCGTCTTGATGGACATCCAGATGCCCGAGATGGACGGGTTCGAGGCGGTGGCCGCGATCCGCGAGTCCGAGATCCCAGGTGGACGCCGACAGCCAATCATCGCCCTGACGGCCCATGCCATGAAGGGGGATCGCGAACGATGCCTGGATTCGGGCTTCGACGGTTATGTCATCAAGCCGGTCCGGTCGGACCTGCTGTTCGAGGCCATCGATCGCCTCATGGCCCCCTCGACGGCGGCCATCGACCCGACGCCCGCGCCGCCACATCGCCCGGTAACCGTCTACGACCGGGCCGCCGCGCTGGAACGCACGGGGGGAGACGAGGCCCTGCTCCGCGAGATCATCGGCCTCTTCATCGACGATTGCCCGAGGCTCCTCGAAGAGATCGAGTCGGCGATCGAATCCGACAATCCGGCCCGCCTCAGGCGTGCGGCCCATACCCTGAAGGGGACCGCGGGCCATTTCGGGGCCGAAGATATTGTCGATGTCGCCGCGCGGCTGGAGTTGGCGGGCCACGCCCCGTCCTGCCGATCGTCCGCGCCCGAGGTCGCATCCTTGCTGGCCGCCCTCGATCGCTTCTACGACGCCCTGGGCGATGTGGCCCCGCCTGCGGCTCCGTGGCAGCTCGCCCCCATCACCGAAGGTGTGAATTCGTCGCGCGACGATGGCTGAACTCAGGATTTCCTAAGTTTCAAGACCCATCCCTACATAATTCCCATTATCGGACGCGATCCCCGTGCACGAGTGGGGCGATAGGGCCCCTGCCAATAAGTATCTCGTCAAGATCCTTCGGTCGGTCGACCCTCCGTGTCCGGGCTCTACCAGGGATCATCTCGGTAACCTCGATAAGAGTCCGAACTCGACCCTTCTCATGGCGACCGTCCGTGGAGGGGAGAATCAGCCTGGGTCGATCCGGATCAATCCGGACTTGCTTGAGAAGATGATCTCAGGCCCGAGTGATCGTTCTTTATGTCGAACGGTTCGCCGGGCTGATCCAGCCATTCGGGTTGACGCCGTTCGGGGTGGGCGATGATACTCCGCCGCCCGCAATCGAGGCGTCACCCGAGAGCCGTCTTCATGAGCGACAACCCGTTTCCCGGGGAAAGTCCCCCCCCTGCCCCTCGCATCCGCCGATGGCCTCGCCGGCTGGGGCTGGTCCTCCTCGGTGTCCTCACGCTGCTCGGCCCCTGGCCGGTCGACAATGGGAGCTTCCGGGGGACGGCCTACGAGGCGAGCACGCTGGAGCGGCTCGTGGGGATGCCCGGGCCCACGGCGCCGGGGCCGATCCGGACCGGGCTGGCCGAGGTCGACCTGACCCCCGACGCTCCGGTTCCTCTGGCCGGGTTCAGCGTCCAGGCGGGGAAACCGTTCGCCTCGATCGACACCCGGTGTTACGGCCGGGCGCTGACGATCGCATCAAAGTCCGGGACGACGACGATCGTCACAGCCGACCTGCTGCTGATCAACGCCGAGCTGGCAGGGCTGATCGCCGAGCGGGCCGGGGTCGGACTCGATGACCTGGCCTTCTCTTCCAGCCATACCCACGGGGGGCCGGGCTGCTGGGGCCGGCACCCGCTCGAACGCCTGGTGGCGGGCAAGTTCGACCCGGCCATCCTCCGGATGCTCGCCCAGCGCCTGGGCGATGCCGTTCGGCGGTCGCGGGCCGATCTAGTCCCGGCCGAAGTCGCGTTGGTCCAGGCCCACCCGTCCGGTCGGCAGAAGAATCGGGTCATCTCGGGAGGGCCGACCCACGACGCCCTGTCCGGGTTGGTGTTCCGGCCCCGAGGGGCCGCCGACGGGACGCCGCCGCTCGCCATCCTCGCCGTCTTCGGTGCGCATGCCACCGTGGTCCGGGCCGATCCGCCCCGACTGAGCGCCGACTATCCCGGGGCGATGGTCGCCGCATTGAAGGCGAAGGCCGGAGCGGGGATGGTCCTGTTCGCCGCCGGGGCGGTGGGCGACGCGGCGCCGATCCGGCCCGAGATTCCGTCCACGGCGAAGGCGGCGAAAATTCTGGGTGAGCAACTGGCCGACGACCTGATGGCCGTGTTGCCCTCGGCCCGCTTCGAGGCCGACGTGGCCGTCGACCATCGCCGGCTCGCGGTCGACCTCCCGCCTGTCCGGCTCTCGTTCTTCTCGGCGTGGCTCCGCTTCAGCCCGCTGGCGACCTGGTGGATCGCCGACCAGACGAGCCACCTCGATGCCTTCCGCATCGGGCCGGCCATCCTGCTGGGGTTCCCCGGCGACGAGGCCGGGCACCTGGCCGCTCGGATCGTCGATGAGGCCGAGCCGGGCGACCCGACGCCCGTCGTGACCAGCTTCAACGGCGACTATCGCGGATACTTCGAATCCCGCGACATCTTCGTCGGGACCTCATGCTACGAGACCCGGTGGATGAACTTCTACGGGCCGTGGCTCGGCGAATATCTCGGCGACATCGCCTCGCAGATGGCCCGACGGCTCGCCGGGCGGCCCATCCTGGTCGCGCCGTTCGCGGCGGCCTCGGAGATCCGGTCGCGGGCCTTCGTCGCAGCGTTGATCGTGCTGGGTGCGGCCGGATTCGCCGTCCGGCGGAGGGGACGCCAGTGGTCCGGGGGGCGACTCGGGGTGGCGATGGCCCTGGGCCTGGCGATCATCTTTGTCGCCTCGCCCCGCCTCATGGACTGGTCCAGGATGGGGCTCATGGATGAGCCGGCCTCCCTGTTCGGCCTGATCCTCGGAATCAAGGGCGTCTTCGGGCTCTGGCGGAGCCCGGCCCACCTGCGGCTCAACGTCGTCCTTGGGCAGGTCGGCGTGGCCTTGCTGGCCGCATCCTGGCCGATCGTCCTGGCGGCCGGCCTCGTCGCCCTGACGACCCGGCCGGCAACGACGATCGTCCCGTCCGATCACCAGTCGAGGTAGAAACCGATGGCCGACCAGTTCTCCTGCTGCTTGTAGAACTGCCCGTAGGGGGAGAGGCCGCCGTAGTACTCGTACCCGATCCGGACCGACCGGCCGGCGCGGACCCACTGCCAGCCGACCTGGAACGTGTTGTTGACGTTGTAATTTTGATATTGTCTGATATCGATGTCATACGCGATGTAGGGCCGACCCTTGACGCCCGTATCTTCGTAGTTGCTGTAGGAAATGCCGAAGTCGAATCGGTTCCGCATGTTCGCGTTGGTGTACTTGCTGGTGAGGAAGGCGTAGCCATACTGGCCATAGACCCGGAGATGTTCGCCGAAGTTGCGGCTGATGCCCAGGACGATCTCGTCGATGGCCAGAGCCTTCTGCATCCGGCCGGTCGCCTCGCTGTACTCGTCGCCGATGTGGGTGCTCGTATGCTCGTAGGACAGCTTGGTCGACCACGGGCCCTTGGCGTAGGTCAGCGGGATGCCCGCCCGATAGTCGGCGGCGGTCAGCAGCCTCTTGTCATTAAAACGGGTGAATACCGCCGCGAAGACATCGAGCTGGAACCCTTCGTGCTCCCGCCCCTCGGGCGCGAACCGGCCCAGGCCGAACTGGGCGCCGATCGCCGTATCGATGAACGACTGCTGCTTGAAGTTGGTGAACTTGGCATACATCCGCGGCTCCCGCTGGTTGGCCAGGGGGACCTTCCACAGCAGGTCGCCGGGGAGCGGGATGTAGGTCAGGGGCTCGGGCCACAGGAACGTGTCGTGGAACCAGTGGGCGAAGGCGGTGTCTTTATTGCCCAGGACCCCGACGGGGCCGGTGATCTCGGCCGTGCGGCGGGGCTCCACCGCCCCTTCGGTCCAGGGGCGGCCATCGATCAGCACCGGCGGCGGGTCGGCGGCCATCGGGACCGGGGGGACCGCCAGGAGCGGGTCGGTCGGGACGACGGGCACCGGCTCCACCTCGTCCGGACTGTCGTCCGGCCGCGGGTCCGGGTCCGTCTCGAACGGTCCGAGGCCGGGCGGCGGGGGGGCCTCGGCCGACGGATTCGGATCGGGCACGCTCCGGCCGGGCCGCGACCGGAGCAAGGGGCCTTCGACCCGTGGGCCGTTGTTCGGGACGAGGTCGGGGCCGAGGTACAGGCCCGTCTCCTGGCCGGAGGCGGAGGCCGGGAGGGTCGCCAGGGCCATGAGCGCGAGCAGGGACCAGGCCATCCGCCCGACCGGCCGGCGAGACGTCGCGGGATCCGCGGGGGTCATCGGGGAGCGACGATTCATCCTGGGCCTCACCGCCGGGTCGTTGCGTGCCTCGCGGCCGGGGCCCCCGGGACGGTCTGCCCCGAAAAGTCCTCCGAACCACCGATCCTCAGCCTGGCTATCGACCACTTTCGGGGGCCGGCCGCAACAAAAATGAGGATCGTGACGGTTTGTCCGGTCGCGGCGACCTTGAGGGCTGGACCGACTGCGCCGCCGATCTTGATGGGCGAACTGCGAAGTTAAATTGCGTCCTTCTGGTCGGGAAACCTAGAATCTTCAGGTGGGATCTGAGGATCGCGCGGGGCCGGGGGCCGTTCGTGAATCCCGAAGGTCGGGCGAGGCGTGGATCTTGAACAACGCGTTCGCGGAACATTTCCTGGCGGCATGCGGCAGCGAAGAGCCGATCCGGGTCGCCGTGACCCGGGCGGGCGAGCGTTCCGCGGAGAACTGGGTCTTCTCGCGCCCGTTCCTGATCATCGGGCGGCGGTCCGACTCCGACCTGGTCCTTGACCACTGGCAGATCAGCCGGCGACATGCCTACCTCCAGTACCTCGACGGCGGATTCATCTGCGTCGACCTGGGGAGCCGGACCGGCACCTTCGGCGGCGACGCGACCGAGCGGGCCGGGTGGATCTCGCGCGACCAGCCCCTCCAGATCGGGCCGTATGAGGTCCGGCCGATCTGGCCCTCCCGCACGACCAAGGAGATGGGCGAACTGCCCGGGGTGGTCTGGGACCTCCCCAGGAAGGCCGTCGGCGGCACCTCGTGGCGGATGGAGCATCAGCTCGTCCTGGTCGGCCGGTCCCCGTCCTGCCGCGTCCGGATCGTCGAACGGGACATCTCGAAGTTCCACTGCAGCCTGGTCCGGACCCGCCTGGGGGTCTGGGCGATCGACCTGCTGGGCCAGGGCGGCCTGTTCGTCAACGATGAGCCGGTGCGCTATGCCCGCCTCGAAGACGGCGACGAGCTGCGGGTCGGGACCCACGTCCTCCGGCCCCACTACGATGAGCCGCCCCCGGTGCTGGCCACGTCTTCCGGCCCCCTCGACTTCGACACCATCATGACTCGCGACGAAGACCAGGGGACCCAGCTGCCGGCCCGCATGGAGCCTTTCCCCGGGAAACTGAGCCGACAACGGATCACCGTCCCCGCGCCCCGCATGCCCCAGGCGGGGTCGGATCTGGCCGCGATCCTGGAAGGCCACGGGCAGCAAGTCAGCCCGGTCATGACCGCGCTGGTCCAGCAATTCGGCCTCATGCAGCAGCAGATGTTCGAGCAGTTCCACCAGACGATGGAGGCGATGTTCGAGGGCTTCGCCGCCATGCATCGGGAACAGTCCGAATCGATGCGGGCGGAGATCGAGCAGGTCCGCCAGCTCAGCCGCGAGATCGAGGAACTTCAGGCGGAGACCGATCGCCTCAACAAAGAGGCCCTGAAGCGGCAGGAGCAGTCGAAGGCAACCCCACCGCCCGTCGCCCCGCACCCTGCCCCGCCGGCCGCCTCGTCCATGCCCGCGGCATCCCCTCCCCTGCCCGATCCTCGACCGCTGGGCGCCTTCAAGCTCCCGACCCCCGACCATGCCGAGGTCGATGGCGACATCCACGCGCAACTCGTCCGGCGCCTGGCGGCGATCCATTCCGAACGCCAGGGCCGTTGGCAGAAGATCCTGGGGATGATGTCGAAGTCCTGACCCGCCCGATTTCCCGGGGAGATCAGGCCCGGACGATCCGCCCCGCCGTGGCGGGGATCCCGGCGGTCGCGTTCCGGGTATCGACGATCAAAGGGGCATGGGCGACGATCCACGGCCAGTCGAAGGCCGAGTGATCGGTGACGATCAGGACGCAATCCCGGCTCGCCAGGTAGTCCGGCGTGAGCGGGCGGCTGTCCATCCTGAGGTGGGGGTAGTGCCGCATCGCCGGCAGCGTCGGGATGTGGGGATCGTTGTATTCGACGATCGCCCCCTTGGCCATCAGGAGGTCCATCAGCTCGAACCCGGGCGACTCGCGAGGGTCGTCGACGTCTCGTTTGTAGGCCATTCCCAAAAGTGTGATCTTGCTCCCCCGCACCGGCTTGCCGACGTCGTTGAGGGCGTCGGCGACCCGCCCGGCCACGTAGGCGGGCATCGAGGTGTTGACCTCCCCGGCCAGCTCGATGAAACGCGTGGTCATCCCGTGCTTGCGGGCGACCCACGAAAGGTAGAACGGGTCGATCGGGATGCAGTGCCCGCCCAGCCCCGGGCCGGGATAGAACGCCTGGAAGCCGAATGGCTTCGTCTTGGCGGCGGCGATGACCTCCCAGACGTCGATCCCCATCCGGTCGAACAGGACCTTCAGCTCGTTGACCAGGGCGATGTTCACGGCGCGATAGGTGTTCTCCAGGATCTTGCTCGCCTCGGCCACCTCGGGCGAGGAGACGGGCACGACCCGGACGACGACCCCTTCATAGAGGGCCTGGGCCGCCGCCGAACTGGCCAGGTCCAGGCCGCCGACCACCTTGGGGATCAAAGGGGCCGTGTGGGTCGGGTTCCCCGGGTCCTCGCGTTCGGGGCTGAACGCGAGCAGGAAGTCCACCCCCACGCGGAGGCCGCTCTCCTCCAGGATCGGCAGGACGACGTGGCGGGTCGTCCCGGGATAGGTCGTGCTCTCCAGGACGACGAGCTGGCCGGGCCGGAGCGTGGCGGCGATCGATCGGGCCGAGGCGACCACGTACCCGAGGTCCGGGTCCCGGGCCTCGGTCAGCGGCGTGGGGACGCAGACGACGATGGCGTCGGCCTCGCCGAGCCGGTCGAAGCGATCGGTCGCTTCGAACCCGCTCCCGTTCATGGCGGCGATGGTCGCGTCGTCGATGTGGCCGATGTAGCTCTTTCCCCGGGAAAGCCGGTCGACCTTGGCCGGGTCGGTGTCGAACCCGAGCACCGGGTAGCCGGCCTCGGCGAATGCCCTCGCCAGGGGCAGCCCGACGTAGCCGAGGCCGATGATGCCGACCCGCGCCGAACGGTCGACGAGCCGCCCCAGGAGCGTGGCCTTCGGATCCTCGTTCATCCCCGCGCCCCCAGGGTCCGGCGGAGCCCTTCCTCGAAGTCGACGATCGGCTCATACCCGATCAGGGCCCGGGCCCGATCCAGCGACGCCTGCGAATCCCGGACATCGCCGGGCCGATCCGGCCGGAACTCGGGGACGAGGTCGGTCCCCAGCGAGTCGTTGATGGCAGCGACCAGATCCAGCAGGCTGATCCGCCGCCCGGTGCCGACGTTGATCGCCGCCCCGCCCAGTTTCCCGGGGAAATCGAGCGCCCGGAGATTGGCCTCGACCACGTTGGCCACATAGGTGAAGTCGCGGGTCTGCCCCCCGTCGCCATAGATGATCGGGGCCCGCCCCTCGGCCATCGCCTTCGAGAACAGCGAGATCACCCCGCTATACGGGCTCGACGGATCCTGACGGGGGCCGAACACGTTGAAGTAGCGGAGGCTGACCCCGTCCACGCCCATGGTCCGGGCGTAGACCCGGATGTAGTGCTCGCCGGCCAACTTCCCGGCGGCGTAGGGGCTGAGGGGGTCGGGGACCATCCCCTCGTGCTTGGGCAACTCCGCCGTCTCGCCGTAGGCGCTGCTGGAGGCGGCGAAGACCACGCGACGCACGCCGGCCCGCCGGGCGGCCTCCAGGACGTTGAGGGTCGCGGTCGGCCCGCTGGCATGCGACTCGATCGGCTCGGCGACCGACCGGGGGACGCTGGGGATGGCCGCCTGGTGGAGCACGGCATCGACGCCGCTCATGGCCGACTCGCACGCGGCGAGGTCGGACAGATCCCCCTCGACCCACTCGAACCCGTCGCCCAGATGGGCCAGGTTGGACCGGCGGCCGGTGGCGAGATTGTCGATCACCCGGACCGGCGTCCCCCGGGAAATCAGCGCCTCGACGAGGTGCGACCCGATGAACCCGGCCCCGCCCGTCACCAGCACCCGCCCTGCCCCATGCTCCGCCATGCCGGTTCGTCTCCGCCCGCCCCTGGTGAATTCAGTGGCATGAGTGTATCAGGCGGGGGTCGGCGGGTCATCTTGGGTGCGGAGGGCATCCGACGGCCCGGACGATGGGATGGGACTTTCCCCGGGAAATCGCCCCGACGGCCGGACGGTTTCCCGGGGAAATCGATGGCCGGTCAGTTTCCCGGGGAAAGCGACCGCATCACGTCGCCGTCATTGACGGCCGCGGGCGGCGGCATGGCGGCCTTCACCTGCTCGATCGCCTCGGAAAGGGCGGCGAGCAGGTCCTCGTCGCGGACGGTTTTCCTGGGGAAAGTCACCACGATCTTAGCGTTGGCCGTCTTGAAGGCGTGGACCGCCCCGCGTCCGGAAGCGGGTGCCTTCCCCCCGCCCTTGGCGGCCGTCTTCGAAGCCCGACCCGGGCGGCCGGAGACCTCGCGGACCACCTCGGCGGTGGCGTCGCGGGTCAGCTCCTCGGAGATGATCCGTCCGACGATCTCGCGCTGCTTGGTCGGGTCCTCGACCTTGGCCACCTCGTAGGCGGCGGTGGCCGGGATCGCCCCGGCCTCGACCTGGACCTGCAGCTCGTCCGGCAGGGTCAGGAGCATCAGCGACTTGCTGATGGCGCCCTGGCTGACCTGCAACTCGCCGGACAGTTCCTTGGCGGTCCAGCCGTGCATGTCCATGAGCTGGCGGTAGGCCTTGGCCTGCTCGATCGGCTTGAGGTCCTCGCGGAGCAGATTCTCGATGATTTGCTCCTGGAGGATCTCGGTCTGGGTCAGGCCGTCGTCGGCGAAGATGCACGCGACGGTCTTGAGCCCGGCCTTGATCGCGGCCCGATACCGGCGCTCGCCCGAGATCACCAGCCATTTGCCGATCGCCGCGTTCCAGCGGACCCGGATCGGCATCAGCTGCCCGTGCTTGAGCAGGCTCGCCGAGAGCCGGTCGATGGCGTCGGCGGAGAACTCCTTGCGGGGCTGATCGGGGTCCGGGACGATCCGGTCGATCTCCATGTGGCCGGCTTCGCGGTTCCGCGTCCGGCCGTCGTCCGGGCTGGTCTGGGCCGGCTTCCCGATCGAATTCGGGGAGTGGCTTTCCCGGGGAAACGCCCCGCCCGGCGCAGCACCGGGAACTCCCGAGCGGACGCCCAGGCTCTCGCTCAGATTCTGGCCGAATCGGCGGTGGATGCTGTCGGCGGCCTTGCTCATCACGCCACCTCCTGCGCGGGGATCTCGGCATCGATGTCGGCGGGGATGTCCAGGTCCTTCGGCCCAGCCCGGTGGCCGAGGTAGAGGAACTCGGCGGGCCGATCCCGGGCTGTCTCGGCCCGCTCGATCAGCTCGTCGGCGACCGCCTTCACGGCCTTGGCCGCCGCCGACCTCGGCTTGTACGAGCCGACCGGCTGGCGGGCGGCCACGGCTTCCTTGAAGTCCTTGGCGAGCGGGATCAGGGACCGGAAGACCTGGTCGTCGTAGAGGGCCCGAAGCTGGTGATCGTAGGCCGCGTGGATGCCCAGGCTCTTGTTGAACATGGTCACCAGGTAGCCCGCCAGCCGGAGCCGGGGATTGTGGTGGGCCACGGCCAGGTCGAAGGCTCTCTGGATGTAGATGATCCCCTGGGCGCCGTAGTCCTCGGCCTGGACCGGCACGACCACGACGTCGGCCGCCAGCAGGGCCGACCAGCTGCACAGGCTCAGGTTGGGCGGGCAGTCGATCAGGGTGATGTCGTGGTCCCCCCGGGTTTCCCGGAGAAACTGGCGGAGGGCCAGCTGGAGTTCGCCGGTCTCCTGGGGGCGGGGGACGTTGTAATCATCCAGGGCGTTCGCCCCCGGCGCCAGGCTGATGCCGGGGAAGGCCGTCGGGCGGATGATCTCCTCGGGGTCGGGGTCGTGGGCGTCGTCGAACAGCCCGGCGACCGTGGATCGCTTCGGCAGGTCCTCGGTGGCCTGCGGGCCGAGCAGCCCCTGGGTCAGCGACGCCTGGGGGTCCATGTCCACGAGCAGGACTCGTTTCCCGTCGCGGGCGAACGCCCCGGCGAGATGGTGGCAACTGGAGGTCTTGCCGCAACCGCCCTTGCGGTTCAGCATCGCGACCGTGATCGGCGCGGACAT
>NZ_CP195101.1:0-81245 GCF_051175315.1 Tundrisphaera macrotermitis | reverse complement strand
CTGCGGGAGTCCTTTCGTCGCGGGGGTCAGGTCGCCCACGGAGGAACCTATCGGCACGCAGGAGCCGAACTCTGCAGAATGCAGCCGGGCCAACCCGGATCGCCCTGATCCGGCCCGCCCCCGGCGCGACGACGGGCACTCTGCAGAATGCAGGCGGGTTGGCCTGCCCCCCCTGCGAATCCCCATCGCGGGGCGAGACGCCGCCTGCAGAATGCAGACGCCCCGCTCCCGCCGGGCCGATCGCCGGCCCCTCTGCAGAATGCAGACGCGAGACGCGTCCACCTCGCGGCGGGGGCCCCTCTGCAGAATGCAGGCATGAGGCATCGGCCGGGGCCGGGCGACGGCCCGTCGCACCGCGGCGGGCGGGCCCGGCCGATCCAGGGCGAGCGGCCTGGCCGCCGTACGCGAAGGGGCCGGATGCCCCGATGTCGGCGGCGTGGGGCAGGGGGGATCGGCGTCCCGGCCGCCTCGCGGGCCGGGAATAACGAACCCAACCGACCCGATCCACCGGCCCCGCCGGCGACCGGCGGGGCCTCGGGAAGGGCCCTGGCTGTGGGTCGGTCCAGGTCGGTCAGCCGGCGCTCGACTTGAGCAGGCAAATCCCCGAGGTCGGTTTGATCCATCGCGATGGCTCCCGAGATCTCAGGGAGGAACGCGCCCCGCCGTCAAATCTGGAGTCATCGTCGATCCGGCCCGATCTCCCGACTTGGAAGGGATGATCGCCCCCAGTCCAGGACCACTTCGCATGGCCGGTTGAGGACGGCCATCGAGGCCGAGAGTCCCTGATGGAAAGGCGCGACTTCGGACCCGAGCATCGGGAAGTCCACGTCGCCCCGGAGCCCGGGAGCGTTGACGATCGCGTTGCGCCACTTCCACCCCTCGTCGTTCGGGGGAGTAAAGATGATGGAGAACGCCAGTCCGCTCGACGCTCCGCGGAGATGCCTCGAGTCCGCCCGGCAGGTGTCGAGGCGACGCGGGCCGGACCGGTCGTGAGGATGGGGGTTGCCGGATGGCCCGGCCCCCCGAGCGGAGCCGACGCTCGACGACTTCCTCGCATTCGACGACCGCCGGCGATGGGCTTCACCATGCTCAGCCGACTCCGCAAGGACTCCGATGCCTCGAACCGTCGCCCGGCCCGCGTCCGGCGGGGAAGTGGGGCCGCATCCGTGGAGGAGCCCACCTGGCCCGGCAAGGAGTCGGAGGTCGGCCTCGGGATCCTCGCGAAGCCCGATGGCCGGGGGTGCCGACCGGGTGATGCGGGTCGATGTTGGGGCGGGGCAAAAGCGTAAGCCTGCACCGACGCGACCCCTCGGCGGCGGACATCCCGGGACCGGTGGCCGATCGGTCCGGCCCGGAGACGTCGTCCCGCGATCGCAAGCATCCGGTCGGGCCGGGCAGCTTCTGCCTGCCGGACGGCACGATGACCGAGGCGGGGGGCTGAGGCCAATCGGCGGATCCGCTCATGGATCGGTCGGCATCACCCGGAAATGATGCCCGCCGGCGTACTTCCCATCGTCCGGGGTGAGAACCGGGACGACCCGGCGAGGCGTTCGACCCTGACCAGGCCGTTCCTCGGAGGGGGACCTGGAAACCGATCTGTCGGCATCGGATCGGGAGGCGAACGCGGCCGGGTTCTTTCCATCGACGTCGGTCAGGGCGAGGATGCCGACCGCGGCCATCATCCCCGACCGCCTCCGGTTCCACGCGATTCACGGCGTTCGCCCCAGGCAGGGCGACGGGCATCCCGCGGACCTGGCACCCGGCGTTCGCCATCGAACAGGGCCGCGAGGAGACGCCGCGCGGATCCGGGGCGCTCGGACCATGCCGGGTGGGACGATCCTCGAAGGCGACGGGACGTGGAGTTTCACCAACCTCCGGACGGATCCCAGGGTGGGGCTGGAATGGACCTGGTCGCCAGGACGCCACTGCCCTCGCGATGACGACCGGCGACCGATCGGGAGCGACGGCCCGCCTCCGTGCCAGGCACGGCCCGCGGCACATCGGGGAGGAGACTCTGTCATCAGCGACTTTGGTCCGACCGATCTGGAAGTTGTCTCGTCGCCTGCGGCACGGAGCTGGTGCCCGGGGCTGGCCAACCTGGACGGACGACGGCGAGCCAACGATGCGGAGGTGGCTTCCGCGGCACCCTGCCGTCCCCCCGATGCGACGCGAACCCATCGGCTCACCCTGGTCCTCCGCCCCCCCGCGGCAACGCATTCGCCACGATCGGGTCGGCCCATGAGCATCAGGGCGATCTTCGGCGATGGCATCTCCTGCCAGACCCGGGTATCGGAGGACGAGATGATCGTCAGCGGCCTGTGCGAACACGCGCCCGCGGCCCGGCGGGAGGGGTTCCATCGCACAGGTGGCGGGAATATCGCCGGACTCCCTCGGGCGCCAGGATCGCGAGGGCCGGCAAACACCACGCGCGGTGGAGGCGGGCAGGACCGAGGGCCGAAAATCCTTGCCGGCCTCCGCGGTCGAACGTTTCGCGGGCGAGCTGGCCGATCGATCGGATTGCCCCATCGCCATGAGCGCCCGGGCCAGGAACTCGCCGTCCTCGATCCCGGGAGGGGACAAGTCCTGCGGCCGGGCAGGGAGGCTCGACCTCGCCGGACGGGGAAGATCCGCCTCGCCGGGCCGGCCGCCATGACATGATATATAAGGAGGGCAGGGGACTGGCCGATCGGGGGAGGGGGGCATCGTGCAGGATCCTCGGGGCCGACAGGCCGCCATGAACGCGACCACCCGCGAGCACTGGGACGCCTTCGCCGGCCACCGACGCAACGTCTCGGCGCGGCTCGGGGCGGGCGGGGCCCCGAGGCCGACCCGGCTCTGCGTCGTGGGCGCCGGGAATGCCAACGACCTCGACCTGCCGGCGCTCCTGGAGGCCCACCGGGAAGTCCACCTGGTCGACCTCGACGCCGAGGCCCTGGCCCTCGGCGCGGGACGGCAGGGGGTGGCCGGGCATCCCGGGCTCCGCCTCCACGGCGGGATCGACGCGACCGGGATGCTCGACGCGATGGCGGCGTGGTCGCCCTGGACGTCGGTCACGCCGGCCGACCGGGCGGCCCTGACCGGCTGGCCCGCGGGCCGCGTCGCCCTGGCCCTGCCGGGCGGGTTCGACCTGGTCGCCTCCACCTGCCTGCTCACCCAGTTGATGGAGTCCGCCCGCCACGCGCTCGGCGCCGGCCACTTCCAGCTCGTCGCGGTCGAGCGGGCGATCCGGGCCGGCCACCTCCGGCTCCTCGATCGCCTGGCCGCGCCCGGCGGCCGGGCCTGCCTGATCACCGAGGTGGCCTCCTCGGACGCGATCCCGGGGCTCGGCGAGGTCCCCGAAGCCGACCTGCCCGGCCTCCTGCGGCGGCTGGCCCCGGGTTCGGGCCACTTCCGCGGCGTCCACCCGGCGGAGCTGGCCGAGGCCCTCCGCGACGCCCGCGGCACGGGCCCGAACGGGATCGGATGGGAGCCGACCCGGCCCTGGCGCTGGCATCTCCACGCCCGGGCCTACCTGGTCTGGGCGATGGCCTACCGGGTCGGCGGCCCGTCGGCGGCGGGGCGATGATGCGAAGAGGATGCAGGGCGGGATCCCCGCGGCGTCGCCTCTCCGTCGGCCCGGCATCCGGGCGGGGCGATGTCGAGCCGGGCCAGGAGGGAGGCCAGGGCGATCGGGCGTCCCGGGATCGGCGGCGGGGCGGGCCGGGCGGGCATGGCCGGGCCGGGACGGGTCGCGTCGAGGGCCCGGAGCTGCGACCGCGCCCGATCCTCGTCCTGCTGGGTCAGCGATCCCCAGCGCCGCCCCTCCACGATCGCCCGGAACAGCCCCGGGGGATTGGCCACGCCGACGGCCCGGGCGTGGGCCGCCGCCGCGACGTACCGCAGCCGATCCGCCTCGCTCCCCGTCGCCCAGCCCGCGGCGATCGCACGGCGGTGCAGGTCGAGGATCCGCGCCGGGTCCCGGAGATCCTCGGGCCGGATGTCGCGGAGCGACGGACGGGGCAGGGCGGGCACCCCCGGCCCAGCCTCGCGGATCGATGGCATTCCGTCGCCTTCCCCGCGGCGGAGCCGATCCCCAGGGGGTCCGGGTCGCCCGGGTTCTGGGTGGGATTCCTCCGGGAGGGGATCCGGGTCAAGATCAAGGGGTGGTGATTCGCGCCTCGGGGGCCGCCCCGAGGGGTGGCGATCCGCGTCCGAGGCCGCCCAGCCGAGGTCGATCCGATAGACGCGGCCCCACCGGTTCCACGACCACTGGTCCTTGGCGTCACCCTCGGCCGCCAGCCAGCCGATCTCTGCCAGCGAGGCGCGGGCCGCCTTGACCCCCCGGGCGTCGACGCCGAAGGCCCGGGCCACCCACGAGGCCTTGATCCGCCCGCGCGAGCCCCACCCGGCCTTCCTCCGGGACAGGCAGCGGAGCAGGGCGGCCAACGCCGTCGCGATCAGGGCCGGGCGGGCGCGATCCGCCAGAAAACGGAGGAGGCGGCGGGGGATGCACAGCGTGCCCGACCGGCCGGGGAGCGAGGCGTCGATCGGCTCGCCGATCCCGCCCGCCGGGCCGGCGACCGGATCCGGGAAATCGATCGTCGATCCGTCCTCCGCCCATGCCAGCAAGCCCGACCGGACGAGGCGCCGCACGGCCTGACCGGCCCGCCGTTCGCCGATCCCGGACAACCGGGCCAGCTCGGCGATCCGATACGAGGGGGAACGCCCGGACCCGGTCCCGGCCGCAATCCGGCCGCGCCGGGCGCGCAGCTCGTGGGCGGCCAGCCAGGCGCGGAAGTCCCCCGCGCCGCCCGCCCGACCCTGGCACTCACGCCAGGCGTGCAGGAGGGTTGCGACCCCGACCCTCACGAATCCCCCGGCGATCGACGCCGCGGCCGGGCCGCGGGCCATCGCGCACTTCGTCGTCCCCATGCCCGCCCCCCTCCTCCGCCCGGATCGGCGACCCGATCGGCGGACGCAGGTCGAACGCGGGCGTGCGTCGGCCCGCCGCCGTCTGGGGACGGCGGGTCGGGCGGGGCCGAAGCCCGCGCGCACCGCGATCGTCGATGGGCCGCCGTGCGGATTGACGGGGAGGGGAGAGGAGGCTATGGTGGAAGGTGTCAGGCTTCCGAACCATGGCCGCCGCGTCCGCGATCGCCGGCAAGCGATCCCGAACGTTCCCCGACCCGCCAGGGCCGGCCGCGTCCATCAAGGCCCACCGTCCCTCGCGGGGCGGGGGGCTTTTTTCATGCGCCCGCTCAATTCGCCTCGATCGATCGGAATACTTCTCCTGGACCCAGCCGAGATCCTCGCCCGCACGGGACTAGGGTCCGCGGCCGATGGTTGTCCACCGCGGTATCATGCGCCCCAGGCAGGCCGGCGCCAAGGCGCAGGTATTCGGATTCTTGCGGATTCGGGATCCTGGGCAAGCTTCGGAAGCCACCTTACGCCGTCAGAATTTTCATACGTCGCTGTTCGCTGTGCTGCGTCGTCGTCGTTTGTCGGATCGTCCGTCATCTTCTGGAGAATAGGCCGGCGATCGGTTGCATGCCTCGCGGCCGATCCCCGTCCGGGCCCGATCGTCGGTAAGTATACGGATGCTGAAGCCAAGGCTGGCCGTTCTTCGCGGCCTCACCGAGGCGTCGGGGTGCGGATGATTCGCACGTTACACCGTGCTCCATAGCGAGGAGTCACACCATCCCCGACGGAAAAACCTTTACGGGGTCGAGAACAGGAAGCTGAAAGGTGGGTTGCTTCCTGGTCGCGTATGCGGAGCGGATACGCTCTGTTTTCGCTGCCGAGGAGTCGGTGGTTTCAAGGCCTGCGTGGTGCGTTTGGGAACGCGGGTCCTGGCGGTCGGCGCGACGAATCGCCGCACCGGGTCCAAAGTCGCCAGGATCTGCGGTACACTGCCCAAGGCCTCGATCCCGGGATGGGCCGAGCGTGGGGGCAGGCCGAATTGTCGCGGAGGGGGATGACGGATGAGATGCGTGACGTCGATTCTGCCCTGGTGCGTCGCGGCCCATCTGGCGATCTGGACCGTCTCGGCCGCAGGGCAGGGGGCTGCGTCCGGGGGGCCGGCGAGTGGGCCGGGGTCCGGCCTCGAGTACATCGACACCGGATTCGAGAACGCCTCTCCGCTGTGGTACGAGTCCGCCCCGGACGGCACCATCCTCGTCCACCTCCTCTATGACCACGAACGGGCCTCGCCAAATCGTGCGGCGGGCCACTTTCATTTCCGGATCCATGCGAAGCCGGGCGCGTCGGTTGCGATGGAGTTCCGGAACCTCGACAACGTCTGGAACGGGAAGCGGGCGTCGGTCGCGGGCGAGATGAAGGTGGCAGTCGTCTCGCCGGACGGCAAGTCCTGGAAGCCGGCTCCGCTGGAGGCGTTGCCCGGCGATCGCGTTCGGCTGGCCGTCACCATGCCGGGGCCGGTCCTGTACGTGGCCCGCGCGGAGCCTTACCGGCTATCCGACCTCGACGCGTGGCTCGCCTCGATCCGGGAGTCTCCACTGGTGGAGATCACGCCGATCGGCCGGACGGCGGGGGGGCATGGGCTGGAGATCGTCCGGGTCGGCCGCCCCGATGCGCCCTACCGGGCCTTCCTCCGGGCGCGGGCGCACCCCTGGGAGCCGGGCGGCAACTGGGTCGTCCAGGGGCTGGTCGACCGGCTCCTGCGGGGCGACGACGAGGCGAGGCGATGCCTGGATCGGTATTGCATCTACGCGCTGCCGATGGCCAATAAGGATGGCGTCGAGCGGGGCCGGACCCGGTTCAACCTCCGGGGCATGGACCTGAATCGCGGGTGGGACCGGCCCGCGGACTCGGCGCTCGCGCCGGAGAACCGGGCCCTCGAACTGTGGCTGGAAGGGATGATCGGGCGAGGGCTGCGTCCGCACCTGGCGCTGGAACTGCACAACGACGGCAGGGGCCTCCTACATCTCAGCCGCCCACCCATCGCCGATCTGGGACGCCACCTAGGGCGGATGAAGACGTTCGAGGCCCTGCTCCGCGAGCATACCTGGTTCACCGAGGGGAGCACGGCCGCGGAGTTCCGCAACCCCGGGACCCTGGGCGATGGCTGGCTCGTTCGCTACGGGATCGACGCGGCGGTGCACGAGTTGAACGTCAATTGGATCGCCGGGCTGAACGACTACCCTTCGGGCGCGCACTGGAAGCTCTACGGAGAGCAATTGACCCGCGTCTTCGCAGATTATTTCGATGCCGTCAGGCCATGATCCATGTCCCCTCGGCCGGGGCCTCTTCCTCGTCGGAGGGACACAGGCTCGGAGGTCGACCTGGAACCGGAGTCAGCACCGGTCACTCGTGAGCTGCTTGCGCCGGGTCTTCTCGTTGGGTAGGACCGGGTTCGCGTCCATGTCGTACGCCCAGACGAAGGAGATCTTGGCGAATGGATTCGAAAACCAGTTGAGCCCGACTCCGGCCAGCCCCGCCCGATCGGTCCAGAGGGCAGGGGAGGCCAGTCCTGCGTCGAAGATGCGGCGGTCGAGGTCGAGCCGACTAAATCGTGCCCTTAACACCAACGCTTCGAGGCCGAACCAGCCCAGGCGGAGGTCGAACGGCCGCAGGGTCTCGGGTGCCAGACGCGCATGCGATATGACTCATAGGAGGAGAGCGTCCCGAAGTGATCTCCCCACACCTGGAAGCGGGAGTCGTCATCGAAGCTGGGGGCAAGCATCGAGAGAATGCGAGGTCGTCGCTCGCATTTTGAAACGCCGACTGCTGATGGATCCGGGCTTCGACCTGGGACATGACGAGGATGCTCAGGGCGAACTCGGATTCGACGGTCAACCAGCGCAATCCGTCCTCGTCGAAGTCGTAGGACGGCTTGATCGCCAGTTTGCCGAGCCGCCGATTGCCCGTTTCTCAGGCTTGCTGAGTGGTGGAGTCGTCGCCACTCCACGATCCTCCTCCAGCCGCCGCCAGGGAGCGGTCCTTGGTCGCCTCGTCGCGGAGATTCGGCGGCCCGCCCGCCTCGGACTCGCCTCGATCCAGATGATCGAGCCGTGACCCAAGTTCCGCGTTCTGGGCTGATAGCTCCCAATCCTGGCGTGCAAGGCCGTCGAAATTCCGGATCAGTAGGCGATTCATTCACTCCGATTTCCGGAGCTGCTCGGCGATCGAAAGATCCTCCGACACGCCGGCGATCGGAGACGGGTCGGGCAGCGGGGGGGGAGAGGCTTGCTAGGACGATCTTCGTCCGGCGCAGCAGATCAGCCCTGCCGCCTCGTTCGACGCGGTCATGTTGGCCGCGCCCCATATAAGGAACGTGCCCCAGGGATCAAACCCAAGAAAATGCCGCCGGACACTGTTGCCGGGCAAATTCGGCCCGTCGCTCCATTCCCTACGAGGAACGACCGGGGATCGCCCGGCGATGGTCCTTCTCCCAGGTTCGAGGGTTCGATGGATCGACTCAGTCGAATCCTGGGATGATTCCGGTTCGTCTCGTCGGACCGTGATCTATCGCATCGAGTCGAAACCCCTCCGGCATGCATCGACGCGACAGATCGAGTCCGTGATGCCAAAGGGAAGGGGAGGTCACGATTGGCGGCGGACGAGAGGCCATCGTCGATTCGCCCTGTAGTACGACTCGATAATTCAAAGGAGAAGAAGGGAGGAGAAGGAGTTACAAAAGGAGAAGGAGCAAAGCAAGAGGGCAGCCCGAGACCTCTAAAGGAAGATAGGGGCAGATAAGACTGTCATCCAGGAAGAAAACGATGGCTGGGAGAGCATACCGCAGGAAGGGGACAAAAAGAGAAAGGGAAGAAAATCGAATCTCTTTGCAGAGTGAAGTTTACGACGAAGTAAAATGAAAAGAGCTGGAAGACAGGAGAGCAGGCCCTTGATCCCGGACGATTCCCCGGTATTATAGCCCTTGTCGCCGGTGAGAACGGTGACGACGCGAGGCGGGGGCGAGAGTCGCCGCGGAGCGGGCCGAGAAGAAAATACGAAGTGATTGACTTCGCGACATCTTCCCGGTAATATCTCACTCGTCGCCGGCACAAACCGAGTCATGCGAGTGACTTGCGAGACTGACGGCGACAACCATCACCGAAGCCCTCGACTAGGGCGGCCCGCGAGGGTCGCTTGCTGCGTCTCAGGGCGGGTGGAAAAACCAAGGTCGCGGGGAGTCCATCGGACGAGCCGCGGTCGCGTGGGTCGGGGGGAAGCTCTCCCGGTCCCTTCTTTGACAATTCGGTCGATCGTCTGCAAGCAGACACACGCATGTGAGCGGGCCCTTGAGGGGAGCCGGCGTGGGAGGATCGGGATGAGCAGGGTGGGGCCTCGGCCTCGCCGTGTTGTCCGGGTCGGATCACGCAGCACTCGGTGGCGAGGTCGGGTTCATCTCCGACCGATCGGACCGGGGCGACCAGTTAGTTTTTCCTCGACCCGAGGAAATGGGAGCGGACTCGTCCGCTCTCCCATCTCGAAGGGTTTGATCCTGGCTCAGAATGAACGTTGGCGGCGTGGATTAGGCATGCAAGTCGAACGCCCCGCAAGGGGAGTGGCGCAAGGGTGAGTAAGGCGATGGTAACCAACCTCGCGGACGGGCATAGCCGGGGGAAACCCCGGGTAATTCCCGGCGACGCGGCGAACCGGCATCGGTTTGCCGCCAAAGGCTTCGGCCGCCGCGAGACGGGCCGTCGTGGTATTAGGTTGTTGGTGGGGTGACGGCCCACCAAGCCTGCGATGCCTACCGGGTGTGAGAGCATGGCCCGGCACACTGGGACTGAGACACTGCCCAGACTCCTACGGGAGGCTGCAGTCGAGAATCTTCGGCAATGGGCGCAAGCCTGACCGAGCGACGCCGCGTGGAGGACGAAGGCCTTCGGGTTGTAAACTCCTGTCGAGGGGGAGGAAGGCGCAAGCTTGACCGATCCCTGGAGGAAGCACGGGCTAAGTTCGTGCCAGCAGCCGCGGTAAGACGAACCGTGCGAACGTTATTCGGAATTACTGGGCTTAAAGCGCGTGTAGGCGGGCCGGCACGTCCGACGCTGAAATCCCCCGGCTCAACCGGGGAAGTGGCGGGGATACGACCGGCCTCGAGGGGGGTAGGGGGACCTGGAACTTCCGGTGGAGCGGTGAAATGCGTTGAGATCGGAAGGAACGCCCGTGGCGAAAGCGAGGTCCTGGACCCTTTCTGACGCTGAGACGCGAAAGCCAGGGGAGCGAACGGGATTAGATACCCCGGTAGTCCTGGCCGTAAACGATGAACACTGGGTAGGGGGCTCGCCGATGGGCTCCCTGCCGTAGGGAAACCGTGAAGTGTTCCGCCTGGGGAGTATGGTCGCAAGGCTGAAACTCAAAGGAATTGACGGGGGCTCACACAAGCGGTGGAGTATGTGGCTTAATTCGAGGCTACGCGCAGAACCTTATCCCGGGCTTGACATGCACGGATTAGCCGGCGGAAACGTCGGTGAGGCCGCAAGGTACAACGTGCACAGGTGCTGCATGGCTGTCGTCAGCTCGTGCCGTGAGGTGTTGGGTTAAGTCCCCTAACGAGCGCAACCCCTGTGTCTAGTTGCCAACGGGTCATGCCGGGAACTCTAGACAGACCGCCGGCGTTAAGCCGGAGGAAGGCGGGGATGACGTCAAGTCCTCATGGCCCTTATGCCCGGGGCTGCACACGTACTACAATGGGCCGGACAGAGCGTCGCCAAGCCGCAAGGCCGAGCTAATCGCATAAACCGGCCCCCAGTTCGGATTGCGGGCTGCAACCCGCCCGCATGAAGCCGGAATCGCTAGTAATCGCGGATCAGCATGCCGCGGTGAATGTGTTCCTGAGCCTTGTACACACCGCCCGTCAAGCCACCAAAGCGGGGGGCATCCGAAGTCGCCGGAGCCGAAAGGCAGGCGCCGAAGATGAAACCCGTGATGGGGACTAAGTCGTAACAAGGTAACCGTAGGGGAACCTGCGGTTGGATCACCTCCTTTCTAAGGAAACTTGGAAAATCTTCATCCACGCCGGAGTACACGCCGCACCGAGGATCCCGTATCCTCACCGCGGTGCCGGGCCGTGAGATGACATCGGCCCGTCCCGGACACGATCCCCGACGCCGGCCCCCCTTGCGGGCCCGACTCGATAGAACGTGGTCTACGCTTGCAGCAGATCGATCGAATCCCGGGATGCCGGGGATGGGGCGAACGCCCCTTCCCCGGCCCTCCCGTCGCTTCCCTCTCCGCTCCCCCACCGGGTGCGGGGCGGTGCAGGTCCCCCAGGGATGCTGCGTCGCCCCCTGGCCGGTGGCCAGGTGCCCGGGGCGTTGGCCCCGACGCATCGGATCTTTCACAATTCGGCGGTTGGTCACACACACGCAAGCGAGTGCAAACTCGAAAGTGGTAGTGGCACAGAATCATCCACGAACGTGGACCCTTTTGGATCCGCATGGGGACTAAACCATCCCATGCGAGGATCGTTACTCCGAGGGAAGGAGCGTCGCGAGACGCGCCGGCCTCGAATCGATGGGACTCATGATTCATGCGATCACGGCCTCCTGATCCTTCACGGGATCGGGGCGGGCACGGGTCGGCGTGGTCAAGTCCTTAAGGGCACGGGGGGGATGCCTAGGCGTCATCAGATGACGGGCGTGTTGGCTGCGATAAGTCCGGGGGAGCTGCCCAAAGAGCGTCGATCCCGGAATGCCCGTCGGAGACCCGGGGAACTGAAACATCTCAGTACCCGGAGGAAAAGAAATCAACCGAGACTCCCTCAGTAGCGGCGAGCGAACGGGGACCAGCCTAAACCGGGTGGGACACCACCCGGGGTCGTGGGGCCGGAGCCATGGAATGAGCCAGCGTCAGCCGAAGTCCGCTGGAAAGCGGCACCAGAGCGGGTGACAGTCCCGTAGGCGACGATGCGAACTCTCCTATCCGGTACCCGAGTAGGGTCGGGCACGTGAAACCCGGCCTGAATCGGCGGGGACCATCCCGCAAGGCTAAGTACTCGATGACGACCGATAGCGAACCCAGTAGGGCGACCGAACGGTGGGAAGAACCCCGATAAGGGGAGGAGACTGAACCTGAAACCCCGTGCCTACGAGCGGTGGGAGGGCGTCTGGCCTCGGCCGGCCTGACCGCGTGCCTTTTGCATAATGATCCGGCGAGTTACTGTGTCCGGCTTGGTTAATCCCTTCAGGGGAGGAGCCGCAGCGAAAGCGAGTCCTAACCGGCGACGATGTCGGGCGCAGTAGACGCGAAACCAGGTGAACTACCCATGGGCAGGTTGAAGCGGCCGTAACAGGCCGTGGAGGACCGAACCCACCGATGTTGAAAAATCGGGGGAGGACCCGTGGGGAGGAGTGAAAGTCTTATCAAACCTGGAGATAGCTCGTTCTCTCCGAAATGGCTTTAGGGCCAGCCTCGGGCAGTACCTGACGGGGGTAGAGCGACGGAATTCGGCCGGGGGGCTTCCCGCCTACCCGCCGAAACCCAACTCCGAATACCGTCAGGCGGACCCCGGGAGTCAGAGCGTGGGGGATAAGCTTCACGCTCGAGAGGGAAACAACCCAGACCGCCGACCAAGGCCCCCAAGTTGACGCTCAGTGGCAAAGGAAGTGGGATCGCGGTGACAGCCGGGATGTTGGCTTAGAAGCAGCCACCATTTCAAAAGTGCGTAACAGCTTACCGGTCGAGCCATCCCGCGCCGAAAATGACGGGGACTCAAGCGTCACGCCGCAGTCGCGGGTTCGATTTATCGAGCAGTAGGAGAGCGTCGCCATCCGCGGCGAAGCCGTACGGGGACGAACGGTGGAGCGATGGCGAGTGCGTATGCCGGAACGAGTAACGATAAGACGGGTGGGAAGCCCGTCCGCCGAAAGCACAAGGTTTCCTGGGGAAGGTCAATCCGCCCAGGGTCAGTCGGGACCTAAGTCGAGGCCCAAGGGCGTAGACGATGGGCAGGCGGTTAATATTCCGCCACCCGGTGGTGAGGTTGAAGCGGCGAGGACGCCGGGAAATGAGGGGTCGGGGCGTTAGATTACCCCGTCCCGCAAGGGCGACGGCATTCGATCCGGAAGCCCCTCTTCACCCGGCCACGAAAAGCCCGCCGTGGACGATCCATCGGCCCGTACCGCAATCCGACACAGGTGTGCTAGGCGAGCATCCGAAGGCGTTCGGGAGAACCCTCGTGAAGGAACTCGGCAAAATGACCCCGTACCTTCGGTATAAGGGGTGCTCATCCCGCGAGGGGTGAGCCGCAGAGAATCGGCTCTAGCGACTGTTTATCAAAAACACAGGACTCTGCCAACTCGCAAGAGGACGTATAGAGTCTGACGCCTGCTCGGTGTCGGTAGGTTAAGGGAGCCGGTTAGCGAAAGCGACGCTGGCGACCGAAGCCCCGATAAACGGCGGCCGTAACTATGACGGTCCTAAGGTAGCGAAGTTCCTTGTCGGGTAAGTTCCGACCTGCATGAATGGCGTAACGACTGGAGCGCTGTCTCCACGAGGGACCCGGTGAAACTGTAGCCGTGGTGAAGATGCCACGTACCCGCGGTCAGACGGAAAGACCCCGTGAACCTTTACTGCAGGTTGACACTGGCCCAGCGTCGGTTTTGTGTAGCATAGGTGGGAGGCAGCGACCCGGCGGCGCCAGCCGTCGGCGAGCCATCGGTGAAATACCACCCTGAACCGACGTTGGTCCTCACCGATCCGTGGCCCGGATCGGGACCGTGTTCATCGGGCAGTTTGACTGGGGCGGTCTCCTCCCAAAGCGTAACGGAGGAGTGCAATGGTACCCTCGGCCCGGTCGGCAATCGGGCAACATGAGCGCAAAAGTACAAGGGTGCCTGACTGCGAGACCCATCAGTCGAGCAGGGACGAAAGTCGGCTTTAGTGATCCGGCGGTGCTGGATGGAAAGGCCGTCGCTCAACAGATAAAAGGTACTCCGGGGATAACAGGCTGATCTCCCCCGAGCGTCCACAGCGGCGGGGAGGTTTGGCACCTCGATGTCGGCTCATCGCATCCTGGGGCTGGAGAAGGTCCCAAGGGTTTGGCTGTTCGCCAATGAAAGCGGTACGCGAGCTGGGTTCAGACCGTCGTGAGACAGGTCGGTCCCTATCTGCCGTGGGCGTTGGAAACTTGCGAAGGGTCTCCCCTAGTACGAGAGGATTGGGGAGGACCGACCTCTGGTGTTCCGGCTGTCCCGCTCGGGGCATCGTCGGGTAGCCAGGTCGGGAAAGGATAAGCGCTGAAGGCATCTAAGCGCGAAGCCCTCTTCAAGACGAGGTTTCCGGCAGCTTTACGCTGCGAAGGCTCCTGGAAGACGACCAGGTCGATAGGCCGGGAGTGCACGACGGGCGACCGTCGCAGCCGACCGGTCCTAACAGCCGAGCGGCTTGACCACCCCGACTCGTCGCCGCCCCCAAAGGCGGTGATCATTCGGGATCTCAGGCCCATCGACGACGATCCATGATCCTCCACGGGTCCGCGACCGAGATGATCCCGTCCGCCATCACGACGCGTGTGTGCGACCACCCTCCGCGGACGATCCGAACCACCGCGGCCGCGGGGAGCTGACCCTCCCCCGGCCGACTTCCGGCGACGATACTGGCGGGGCCCCACCCGTTCCCATCCCGAACACGGCCGTTAAGCCCGCCAGGCCCATGATAGTGCCCTCGGCGCGAAAGTCGGTCATCGCCGGATCCCACACCAGCCGCCGCCCGGCATCCCCCACCAGGGATGCCGGGCGGCGGCTTTTATCCGCCGACTTGCCCCGGCCGGCCGGATCTTTAATGCCGCACAAGCCTGCTTAATGACTTTGTGCATGCCGGCTCGTAACCGACTTCCCGAACCTTTGTGGATTGTTTCCAGTACGTCCGATAATGGCACCTATGTTATTGTTCTCCGGGTGTGGCCGTAGATATATGTAGGAAGCGCCGGGACTGACGGTAATCTGGTGTCGGTGCGGCGGATGACGGCGGCCATGGGGGCACTCCGGCCAGGATGGCGAGTGGCGTGGGCCCCGCACGATTCAACGTTTCCACGGGGCCAGGGGCAATTGGGCGTACCTGGACACGCTGACCAACCGGCAGGTGTTCGACTTCTTCCACGCGGCCTGGTACATCGGCAAGGCGACTGGGACGCTGTTCGCCGACGACGCAGCCGGGCAATGGCCGTGGGTCGATGGCTGGAGCCACCGGCTGAGGCACGAGGCGCGCGGCCGCGGCGCTGATTGAAGTACCTGGAGTTGAGGGGCGTCGCGTCGGGCAAGAAGAGGTTGCCGGCGGCGGTGGAGTCGGCGTTGACTTACTTCCGCAATCAGGCGGATGGGCTACGCCGAGCTGACGGCGGGGTGGGTCCCGATCGGCTCGGGGGTGACGGAGGCGGCGTGTAAGGTGCTGGTGAAGCAGCGGCTGTGCGGCTCGGGGATGCGATGGAAGGAGCGTGGTGCGGCGGCGGTGCTGTTGGTGCGATGCCTGACGTACACGACGGGCCGGTGGGGGCAATTCTGGTCGCGTATCGACCGCTCCGGTTTCCCGGTGGCGGCGTGATGGTCGTGCGGCCTAACACATGAAAAGGCGGCCGCACCCTGTGCGTCCAGGGCGGATCGATCTTGCGGGTTCTGGCGTCATCGAGGGGTTACCATCGCGACTGAAGGGCGATTCAATCGTCCCTCAGTCGAGGACTTTCCAGGGGATGGTCTCGCCGGCCATGAACGGGACCACGCCGCCCATCTCCTCGGGCACCGTCCAGGTCTCGTCGACGAGGGAGATCGTGTCGGATTCGTCGATGGGGAGCCCGTAGAAGTTAGGGCCATCAATCGAGGCGAAGCACAGGAGGCGGCGGATCGCCTGGTCGTGTGCCGGAGATCCGGTCTCGTCGGCCCCGCGGCAAGCTCGGAGGAAGACATCGAGCAGGACCGGCAACAGGACCGGGGCCGAGTAGACCCCGGCGCAGCCGCAGGCCGATTCCTTGGCCCCGCGCAGGTGCGGGGCGGTGTCCGACCCGAAGAAGAACCGCCCGGTTCCCGGGCCGGTCGCCGCCCGGAGCAGGGCCCGCCGGTCCTCGGGGCGCTTGGGCACCGGGTAGCAGAAATAGTGGGGGCGGATCCCACCCCGGCCGAGCACATCGTCGAGGGTGGTCGTGAGGTGGTGGAGCGTGATCGACGCCGCGACGTTCGCGGGCGCCTCATTTTCGACGTAGTCCACCGCCGCGGCGGTCGTGATGTGCTCCAGCACGACCTTGAGGCCGGGGAATCGCCCGACGATCTTGCGGACGACGTTGAGGTAGGTTGCCTCGCGGTCCAGGATGAAGGCGTCGGGGGCCTCGCCGTGGATGCAGAGGATCATCCCGGTTTCTTGCATCGCCTCGAAGACGGCGAGTAGGCCCGGGTCCTCGGGGTCGGAAATCCCGTCGTGGGAAGCGGTGGTCGCCCCGGCCGGATAGAGTTTTGCCGCCACGACCGCACCCTGGGCGGCCCGGATCGTCTCAGGGGTCGTCCGGTGGGTGAGCTTGATCGTCATGAGCGGCGTGAAGGGCAGTCCTGCGGCCGCCGCCCGGATCGTCTCGGCGTAGCGGAGCGCATCGGCCCCGGTTTCGATCGAGGGGACGTTGGGCATGACGACCGCCCGGGCGAACTGGCGGGCAGTCTCCGGGACGACGTTGCGGAGCATCGCCCCGTCGCGGAAGTGGACGTGCATGTCCGACGGTCGGATCAGCGTCAGCCGCATGAAATTACCTGCTCCTGGGCGCGATGCGCCCCGATCTTCTGTCCGGCGGCGTTCGCGGCCGCGATGATCCCCGCCACCCTCCAGGGGCGGACGATGGCCGCCGAGCCGACCTCGATGGCCGAGGCGCCGTCCTCCAGCAGGGAGATTGCGGCGTCGCGTCCGGTGATGCCCCCCCCGGCGACGATCGGGACCGGGAAAGCCCGCCCGCCCGCCTCGCGGATCCACCGTGCCACCAGGGGGAAGATCGGGGCGCCGGAGAGCCCTCCCCCGCCGAACTCGGCCAGGGGTGATGCGTCGCCGAACAACCGCTTCCAATCGATCTGGTCGGCCATCTTGCCCCAGGGGATCGTGTTGGACACGCAGACGGCGGCGCAGTCCTCGTGCGAGGCAATCTCCCGCGCCGCCTCGACCGGGACCATCGCGTTGAACTTCGGGACCAGCGGGACGCCGGGCAGGTGGCGGGCCACGGCCGACAGCGTCCCCTTCGCCTCGTCGATGAGCGAGGAGGGGTCGACCCCGACGTTCGGACAGCTGAAGTTCATCTCGATACCGAAGGGCGCCCGGAATCCGGCCCGCGCCGAGGCGATGGCTCGGGCGAAGACGCCGGCCTTGGCGAGCCGATCGGCGGGATCGGCGTCGACCGCCATGAACGAGAGGAAGAACGGGTCGGTGCGCGCCTGCCATCGGCCGTCCGCGAGCAGGGCCTCCAGGCCCGGCCCGGACAGGCCCACGGCATTGAGCACGGCGGCCTCGCGGAGGTTCACCGCGATGCATCGCGGCTTCCACTCGCGGGGCGTGGTCCCCTTGAGGGGCATGTTGCCGGCCCGGGGCTCGACCGTGGTCGTCTTGGCGACGAAGGTGGAGCCGTCGAAGCGGAGGCCGAACGGCCGCATGGGGAGGTGGTAGGGCCACCCCTCGCCGAAGAAATTCCGGGCCCCGGACGCGTTCCAGGCGGGCCGGAAGTCGATGCCGCGAAGGTTCAAGGGTCCCCCTCTGTTCGGGTGATCGGGGATCGCCACGCCCCCGGGGGGATCGCGGTCGCGTCGACCCGCCGATCCCACGATTATAACCCAACCCGTCCCCGCGAATGAGATGGAATCGGTTCGATTCGTCGTCGCGTGTTATGTACACTCGATGGCCGAATGGGCTGGACGGGTTTCTATGGGGCGGAGGTGGGGATGGGGATCGTCGTCGCTTGCCCGATCTGCCGGGCGTCGTTCCGGGCCGACGAGGCGCACCTGGGCAAGCGGGCGAAATGCCCGAAGTGTCGCGAGGTCATCCGGGTGGGCGGAGGAAGTGTTCCTGACGGCCCGGCACCGCCCGCGCCGGCGGCCGAGCCCGAGGAGGAGACCTATGGCCTGGACGTCGCCCCGAAGGTCGGCGGCCTGGCCCGGAAGGCGGTCGCCGCCCGCATCGGCAAGCGGGAGGCCGCGGAGGCCGCGCCCACCCGGCCGACGCGCAACCCGACCGAGATCCTGGCGGCGTTCCGGGGCGAGATCCGCCCGGTCCGGCCGACCCTGATGTACCGGCTCTGGGTGATCCTGGTCGCCGCCATCATGGTGATCCTGCCCCTGGTGTACCTGGCCCTGATCGGGCTGGTCGGCTACGGGCTGTTCCTCTACGCCATGCAGGGCCCGGCGTTCTTCCGGGGCGTCCGGGTCAACAAGTTGACGCTGGCGATCTACGTCGGGCCTTTGGTGTGCGGGGTCATCGTGCTTGGGTTCATGCTCAAGCCCCTGTTCGCCCGGCCGGTTCGCCGCGAGAAGACGCGCGAACTCGACCCTTCGAAGGAACCCCTGCTGGCCGCGTTCGTCGACGGGGTCTGCGCCTCGGTCGGGGCGCCGAGGCCGGCGCGGATCGACGTGGATTGCCAGGTGAACGCCTCGGCCCACCTGGCCAGCCGGGCCCTCTCCCCCTCCAAGCGGCTCGTCCTCACCATCGGCCTGCCGCTGGTGGCCGGCCTGACCCTGAAGCAGTTCACCGGGGTCCTGGCCCACGAATTCGGCCACTTCTCGCAGGGGACCGGGATGCGGCTGACGATCCTGATCCGGTCGATCAACGCGTGGTTCGCCCGGGTCGTGTACGAGCGCGACGACTGGGACCAGATGCTCGAAGATGGATCGCGCGAGGGGCACGTCGCGATCATCCTCGTCGCCGGCCTGTCGCGGATGGCGGTCTGGCTGACCCGGCGGATCCTCTGGGTCCTCATGTACGTCGGCCACCTGGCCAGCGGCTTCCTGCTCCGCCAGATGGAATACGACGCCGACCGCTACGAGGCGCGGATGGTGGGCGGGCCGGTCTTCGCCGAGACGATGGACCGGATCTCCGAGTTGAACGTGGCCTCGGCCGCGGCGCACCACGAGCTGTCGTCCTACTGGAGCGAGCGGAGGCTGCCCGACGACCTCCCCCGGCTGATCCGGATCGAGGCGGCGAAGATGCCCGAGCCGCTCCGTCGCCAGATCCGCGAGGCGGCCTCGTCCCGCAAGCCGAGCCTGTTCGACACCCACCCGACCAATCCGGCCCGGATCGCGCGGGCGCTCACCGAGGCGGATCGGGGGATCTTCGCCCTGGATGGCCCGGCGACCGACCTGTTCCGCGACTTCGACGACCTGGCCCGCAAGGCGACCTTCGACTATTACCGGGCCCAGCTGGGCCGGGACGTCGGCAAGGACCAACTCTTCCCGATCGCCGACGCCCTGCTCGATCAGGAGGTCCGCCGCGAGGGGGACGAGGCGTTCGACCGCTTCTTCCTCGGGGCCCTGGGGCCGAACCAGGCCCTGCCCCTTCCGGCCGAGCCGGCCCGCGCCCCGTCCGACCCCAGGGAGTCGAAGCGCGAGCTGATCGCCGCCCGAAAGGCACAGTCCGCGGCCCGAGCGTCCAATCTCGCCGCTCTGGGGCGATGGGCCGAGATCCAGGGCCGCGCGATCCCGGCCGAGGCGGCGTCCACCCTGACCCGGGCGGGCAAGGCGATCGCGGCGTCCGACTACGGCCTGGATCGGGCCACGACCCGGGCCGCCGACGCCGCCCGGGAGAAGGCCGAGGCCGACGCCGGCGAGATCGTCGCCCAATCCGCGCCGTTCGGCGAATCCGCCGCGTCGCGGCTGGCGCTGGCGATCGGCTTCCTGGAGATGGACGCCGTGGTCGCCCGCGTCGCCGGCGGCGAGGCGCTGCGCGACGAGGCCCGCGTGCTCCTCCCCTGCGCCTCGGCCCTGGGGGGCCGAATCATGCCCGCCCTGCCCCCGGTGTCGCGGGCGGTCGCCGCGCTCGAGCACGTGGTCGGACGATACCAGGCGGGGGACCAGGAGGATCGGGAGGCGATCAACGCCGTGCTGCGGGGCGGCGAGGCCCTCCACGGCCGCCTGACCGAACTGAAGTGGAAGCTCGGCGATGCGATCCCCTACCCTTTCGAGCACGCCCGCGAGGACACCACCCTGGGCCGGTTCGCCCTGCCGGCGGTGCCCGACGCCAAGGACATCGGCGACCTCCTCCGCGCGGGGGCCGAGGCCCAGGATCGCCTGTTCACGCTCCACCGCCGGGTCCTGGGCCGGCTGGCCACGATCGCCGAGGCCGTCGAGAAGGCCCTCGGCCTGGCCCCGATCCCGCTCCCCGAGGCGTGATCGCCTCGGCGTTGAACCGGAGGCCCGGATCGGCTGCAATGGCCGAGGATTCTATCGGGGAGGGGCCCGCCGACCGGTGGTCGGACGGGCCCCGACCGGCCGATCGGGGGCATGGTGACGATGAACCGTTGGGCAATCATGGCGGTCCTGGCGATGGCGACCGGGCGGGCCGCCGCGGCGGACGCGGACGGGCGATGGTGGTCGCACGTGGCCTTCCTGGCCGACGACGCGCTGGAAGGCCGCGACACCGGGAGTGCCGGCCACCGCAAGGCGGCCGAGTACGTGGCCGCCGAGTTCGCGAAGCTCGGGCTCCGCCCCGGCGGGACCGAGGGCTTCCTCCAGCCCGTGGCGCTCCGGTCGCGGACAATCGACGAGCCCCATTCCCGCGTCGCGCTGGTCCGGGGCGGCGAGGAGCAAGCCCTGACGCTGGGCGAGCATGCGATCATCTCGCTGAGGGTCGACCCCGCCACGTCGCTGGAGGCCCCCCTGATCTTCGCCGGCTATGGGCTCTCGATCCCCGATGCCGGCCACGACGACTTCGCCGGGCTGGACGCACGCGGCAAGCTGGTCGTCTACCTGCGCGGGGCCCCGCCGGGCATCCCGGGCCCGCTGGCGGCCCACGCGCAGTCGGAGGGGGAACGCTCCGCGGCGCTCCGCAAGGCGGGGGCGGTCGGCTCGATCGGGATCGCCAACCCGAAGCACATGGACCTCCCCTGGGAACGCATCGCCCTGGCCCGGACCTTGCCCGCGATGGCCCTGGCCGACCCGTCGCTGGACGACAACCGGGGCCTCTCCGCGAGCCTCGCCTTCAACCCGGCCCATGCCGACCTCCTGCTGGCCGGCTCCGGGCACGCCTTCCGGGACCTCCTGGACGCGGCAGACGCGGGCCGTCCCCTGCCCCGCTTCGAGATCCCGGCGCGGCTCAAGGCGACCATCGCCGTGACGCGGGCCGACGTCGCCTCGCAGAACGTCGCGGCCATCCTGCCCGGGTCCGACCCGGCCCTGAGCGGGGAATACGTCGTCTTCTCCGCCCACCTCGACCACCTCGGCGTGGGCAAGCCGATCAACGGCGACGCCATCTACAACGGGGCGATGGACAACGCGTCGGGGGTCGCCTCGCTGCTCGACGTGGCCGCGAAGCTCAAAGAGTCGGGGGCGAAGCTCCGCCGCTCGGCCCTGTTCCTGGCCGTCACCGCCGAGGAGAAGGGGCTGCTCGGGTCGAAGTCCTTCGCCGGCCACCCGACCGTGCCCCGGGGCTCGATCGTGGCCGACCTGAACGCCGACATGTTCCTGCCGCTCTACCCGCTGAAGCGGCTCACGATCTACGGGATCGACGAGTCGGACCTCGGGGCCGACGCCGCGGCGGTCGCCGCCGCGATGGGGATCGCCGTCGAGCCCGACCCGGAGCCCCTCCGCAACATCTTCATCCGCAGCGACCAGTACAGCTTCGTCCGGCGCGGGATCCCGTCGCTGATGTTCAAGATCGGGTTCGCCCCCGGCTCGCCCGAGGAGGAGACTTCCAAGGCCTGGTTCCGTGACCGCTACCACGCCCCGTCCGACGACTTGGCCCAACCCGTCAACCGGGACGCCGCCGAGGCGTTCGACCGGCTCATGGCGAAGCTCCTGGAACGGGTGGCCAACCGCGACGACCGGCCACGCTGGAAGGATGAGTCGTTCTTCCGGCGATTCGCCCCCTGACCCGTCCCCCTCGACCGCCCCGACCGCCGTCGGGTCCGCCCCGGCCCGATGGCCCGGGCCAAGCCCCCGGCGAGGGGCGGGGCGAGCGGTCATCGACATCCACGCGTCCCCGGGGAGTCGACGCCATGCCCCTGAAGATCTCCGCCTTCCCGAAGTGCTTCCTCGAAGAGATCGCCGGCCCGGGCGGCATGACCGTCTTCGACTGGATCGAGATGGCCCGGGGGCTCGACGCCGACGGCCTGGAGATGTACGACGGCTTCTTCCCGTCGCTCGATGATGCCACCATCGACCGCGTCGGCGACGCGATCCGCGCGGCGGGCTTCGCCATGCCGATGCTCTGCTGCTCGCCGGACTTCACCAACCCCGACGCCGATGCCCGCAAGCGGGCCGTCGACCGCGAGTGCGAACTGGTCCGCGTCGCGCGGAGGCTCGGCGGCGAGGGGACCGTCTGCCGCGTGCTGTCCGGCCAGCGCTATCCCGAAGTCTCGCGATCGCAGGGGCTGGCGTGGGCCGTCGAGTGCATCGAGTCCGTCCTGCCGGTCGCCCGCGAGCAGGGCGTGGTGCTCGGGCTGGAGAACCACTACAAGGACGGCTTCTGGGCCTACCCGGAGTTCGCCCAGAAGCAGGACGTGTTCCTGGAACTCGTCGCCGCGATCCCCGACCGGGCCCACTTCGGCGTCCAGTACGACCCGTCCAACGCGATCGTCGCGGGGGACGACCCGATCGACCTGCTGCGGGCCGTCGCCGACCGGGTCGTGAGCATGCACGCCAGCGACCGCTACCTGGCCGACGGGGCGAGCCTGGACGACCTGCGCCAGGCCGATGGGACGCTCGGCTACGCGCCGGGCCTGAAGCACGGCGTCACCGGCCAGGGCCTGAACGACTTCGATGCGATCTTCCGGATCCTGGCCGAGCACGGCTATCGCGGCTGGGTCAGCATCGAGGACGGCATGAACGGGCTCGGCGAGATGGCCGAGTCGCTGGCGTTCTTGCGGCGGATGTCGGCCAGGTACTTCGGGGGGTGATGCGATGGCGAAGGCCCGGCTCAGGACGGCCGTGATCGGGTGCGGCAAGGTCGGGCGGATCCACGCCGCCGCGTTGGCGGGCCTGCCGGAATCGGAGTTCGTCGCGGCCTGCGACGGGCTCCCCGATCGCGCGGGGGCATTCGCCGAGGAGTTCGGCGTGGCGGCATTCGCCGATGTGGCCGAGATGATCGAGAAGGCAAAGCCCGAGGCCGTCTGCGTCTGCACGCCCCACCCGCTCCACGCCGACCCGGCGGTGCTGGCGTTGCGCGCCGGGGTCCACGTCCTCGTCGAGAAGCCGATGGCCGCGACGCTCGCCGATTGCGACCGGATGCTTGCGGCGGCGAGGGCCTCCGGGGCGAACCTGGGGGTGGTCAGCCAGCGCCGCTGGTTCGAGCCGGTCGTTCGGGTCCAGGAGGCGATCCGGGCCGGCAAGGTCGGCCGGCCCGCGCTCGGCGTGGTGGGGATGTTCAACTGGCGTGACGCGGACTATTACGCCTCCGACCCCTGGCGGGGCCGTTGGGACACCGAGGGGGGCGGCGTGCTGGTGAACCAGGCCCCCCATCAGCTCGACCTGCTCGCCTGGTTCATGGGCGAGATCGAGGAAATCAGCGGCTCGTGGGCCAACGTCAATCACCCGACCGTCGAGGTCGAGGACACCGCCGTGGCCGTCGTCCGCTTCCGGTCGGGAGGCCTCGGGTCGATCGTCGCGAGCCTGTCGCAACGGCCCGGGCTGTTCACCCACGTGCACGTCCACGGGTCGAACGGGGCGTCGGTCGGCGTCGAGACCGACCGGGGCGCGTCGTTCATCGCGGGCGTCTCGACGATTGCCGAGCCGCCCCTGAACGACCTCTGGAACATCCCGGGCGAGGAAACGCTGCTGGACTCGTTCCGCCTACAGGACCGGGAAACCTTCGCCCGGGTCGACCCGACCGCCCACTACCACGCCCTCCAGATCGCCGAATTCCTCCGGGCGGCCCGGGAAGGCCGGGCGCCGGCCGTGACCGGGGAGGACGGCCGCACCGTCGTGGCGATGTTCAACGCGATTTATCGCTCCCAGCGCGACGGACGCCCCGTGCGGTTCCCGGTCCTCGCCTGATGAGGGCACCGCCTTTCGCGGCCGGCCCGCTCAACCCGCCGGACGCACCGAGCCGAGGTCTTTCCTCGTTTCCACGCACCGGACACCGAACATTGGAAGGTCCGCCGAAGTGGATCTTTGCCGCCCGGATGGGATAATCAAGAGTTGAGCCAGCCGTCACGGCCGCGAGGATGCCACGGTGCTGATCGTCAACCTGATCCGCCTTGTCCCGAAAACGATCCGAGATCGTGGCATCGAGTACTTCGTTTCGCGGAGCGTGAAAGTCGATATCGGCAACTCGAAGCGCGTCGACGCGACCGTTCGGGGCAGCCTGCCATATCGGGTCGAACTCTTTCGAGAAGGGGATTCGATCCAGGCCGGATGCTCGTGCCCCTACTTCGAGGATCGATACGAGACCTGCAAGCATATCTGGGCGACCCTCCTCGCGGCGGAGGCCCAGGGATACCTCAAAGGTACGGGCGGGGGGGCCCCTCGGGACTTGGTGCTGGTAGACCACCCCGGAGCGATGGGAGACGAGTGGTCGGAGCCCCCGCTCCCGGCTTCGAGGTCCCGCACGCGCGGCGGCATCGACAAGCCGAAATCGCCCCCGGCCGCGAAGCCGAAGCAGGCGGCCCCGGCCTGGAAGGCGACGCTGGCTCGGCTGCGGTCGACGATGGAGAAGACGCAGGCGGCCGGCCCGGCGGGCCTGGCCCCGGGGCACGAGATCGTCTATGTCGTGGACCTGCCCGCCTCGCTGGAGGGGGACGCGTTGGTGTTCGAGGTGGCGACCCGCAACCGCAAGCGGGACGGCGAGTGGAGCAAGCCCAAGGGCCGGCGCTTCGGCACCGCCGAGGTCGCCGCCTTGGCGGACCCTGCCGACCGACAGGCCATGGCGATGCTGGCCGGCGGGCGCGAGCAGGTGACCAGCTACTACGGATACTATGCGAATAACACCTACGACACCGCCCCGTCCCGCTACAAGCTCTCGCAGACGCTGGGCGAGGCGATCCTCCCCGTCCTCTGCCCCACGGGCCGCTGCCTCGCGCGGACGGCGGACCCGAACGACGGATTGCGGCCGCTCCTCTGGGATGACGCCGGCCCCTGGGAGTTCTGGCTGAAGGTCGCGCCGGCCGCGACCGGCAAGGCATACGGCCTCTCCGGCGAGCTGCGACGCGGCGACGAAAGCATGGCGCTGGATGCCCCCCGGCTCTTGCTGAGCGGCGGCCTGGTGTTCTGGGAGGACCGGGTCGCACCGCTGCGCGACTTCGAGGCCTTCGACTGGATCGAGTTGCTGCGGAGGCAGGGGGAGTTGCCCGTCCCCGCCCGGCAGAAGGACGAGCTGATCGCGGAGCTGCTGCGCCTTCCTCACCAGCCCCGGCTCGACCTGCCCGAGGACCTCCGGTACGAGGAGGTCGCCATCGCCCCCCTTCCCTTCCTGAAGGTCAAGAAGCGCGAGCCCCGGGGCTGGTCGAGCGCCACCGATGACAACTGGCTCGTCGGCGAGCTCAGCCTCGACTATGACGGCCACATCCTGCCCGCGACCAGCCCGGCCCGGAGCGTCTACGAGCCCGAGAAGCGGCGGCTCCTGCCGCGCGACCCGGAGGCCGAGCAGGCCTACGCGGCCCGGCTCGACGAGATCGGCTTCCATCGCCGGTCCGACTACCACCGGGGCGAGACTTTGGAACTGCTCGCGCGGCACCTGCCGAAGGTGGCGCGGACGCTCATCCAGGAGGGCTGGCGCGTCGAGGCCGAGGGGAAGCTGTACCGCCAGGCGGCCGAGTTCCGGATCGAGGTGAAGTCGGGGATCGACTGGTTCGAGGTCCACGGCGGGGCCGAGTTCGACGGCGAGGCGGTGCCCTTGCCGACCCTGCTGGCGGCCTTGAAGAGGGGCGACGGCCTGGTGACCCTGGGCGACGGCAGCTTCGGCCTGCTGCCGGAGGACTGGCTCAAAAAGTACGGGCTCCTGGGCCAGGTGGGCAGCGAGGAGGGGGATCACCTCCGGTTCCGCCCCACCCAGGTCGGCCTGCTCGACGTGCTCCTGGCCGAGCAGCCCGAGGTGCGGTTCGACAAGCGATTCGAGCGGGCCCGCGAGCGGCTGCGCCAGTTCCAGGGCATCGCGCCGGCCGACCCGCCGGCCGGGTTCGAGGGCGAACTCCGGGGCTACCAGCGCGAGGGGCTGGGCTGGCTCCACTTCCTCCGGGAGTTCGGCTTCGGCGGCTGCCTGGCCGACGACATGGGCCTGGGCAAGACCGTCCAGGTGCTCGCCCTGCTGGAATCCCGCCGCGCGTCGCGGGCCGCCACCCGGAAGCGGAACAGGCCCGGGCCGTCGCTGGTGGTGGTGCCGCGCTCGCTCATCTTCAACTGGAAGCAGGAGGCCGCCCGCTTCACGCCGAAACTCCGGGTCCTGGATTACACCGGCATCGGCCGCGGCAAGCCCGGGGAGAGTTTCGACGGCTACGACGTCGTCCTGACCACCTACGGCACCCTCCGGAGGGACATCGTCGACCTCAAGGACCAGGAGTTCGATTATGCGATCCTGGACGAGGCCCAGGCGATCAAGAACGCCGGGAGCCAGTCGGCCAAGGCGGCCCGGCTGATCCGCGCCAATCACCGGCTCGCCATGAGCGGGACGCCGGTGGAGAACCATCTGGGCGAGCTCTGGAGCCTGATGGAGTTCCTGAACCCGGGCATGCTCGGCAAGGCCGCGGAACTCGGCAAGGCCGACGGCGGCCTCCGCAAGCCCGGCGAGGAGACCCGATCGCTGCTGGCCAGGGCCCTCCGGCCGTTCCTGCTCCGGCGCACCAAGGAGCAGGTCGCCCAGGACCTGCCCGAGAAGAACGAGCAGACGATCTACTGCGACATGGAGCCCGCCCAGCGCAAGCTCTACGACGAGCTGCGCGAGCACTACCGCCACGCGCTGCTCGGCCGCGTGGAGCAGCAGGGCATCCAGAAGTCGAAGATCCAGATCCTCGAAGCCCTCCTCCGGCTCCGGCAGGCGGCCTGCCACCCCGGGCTGATCGACAAGGCCAAACGCTCGGGCGATCCGAGCGCCAAGCTCGACGCGCTCCTTCCGCAACTCAGCGAGGTCGTCGACGGCGGGCACAAGAGCCTGGTGTTCTCCCAGTTCACCAGCCTGCTGGCGATCGTGAAGCAGCGGCTCGACGCGGAGGGGATCCCTTACATCTACCTGGATGGCCGCACCAGGGACCGCCAGGCGCGGGTGCAGCAGTTCCAGGAGGACCCGGATTGCAAGGTCTTCCTGATCAGCCTGAAGGCCGGGGGCGTCGGCCTGAACCTGACGGCGGCCGACTACGTGTTCCTGCTCGACCCCTGGTGGAACCCCGCCGTCGAGGCCCAGGCGATCGACCGGGCCCACCGCATCGGCCAGACGCGCAAGGTCTTCGCCTACCGGCTCATCGCGAAGGGCACGGTCGAGGAGAAGGTCCTGCAACTCCAGGCCGACAAACGCGCGCTGGCCGACGCCATCATCACCGCCGACAACAGCCTCATCCGCGACCTCGGCCGCGAGGACCTGGAACTCCTCCTGTCCTGACGCCCGGGTCACGGACGCTGGAACACCTCGGACATCTGTGATACGATCGGCCCAACGTTTCGGGACGGGATCGGATGCCTGGGGGGCCGGACGATGGGCGTTGGCGCATGGATCGTGGTGGCGGGGCTGGTCGGGCTGGCGGGGCCCGCGGATCCGTCGGGGTCGGCGGTCGCCTTCCGGCTCCAGGACCATCGGGGGGCCTGGCACACGCTCGACGAGGCCCGCGACCGGAAGGTCGTCGTCTTGGCCTTCGTCGGGACCGAGTGCCCGCTGGTCGAGGTCTATGCCCCGAGGCTGGCCGAGATCGCCCGCGACTTCGAGGGCAAGGGCGTCGGCTTCTTGGGAGTCGATCCCAACTCGCAGGACGGGCCGGTCGCCATCGGCCGGTTCGCCGACAAGCACTCCCTGCCGTTCCCGATCCTCAAGGATGTGGGCAACGAGCTGGCCGATCGCCTCGGCGTCGAGCGGACGCCCGAGGTGCTCGTCCTGGACGGGTCGCGGTCCGTCGTCTATCGGGGCCGGGTCGACGACCAGTACGCCATCGGGGTCCATCGTCCCGCGCCGGGCCGACGCGACCTGGTCGAAGCCCTCGAAGCGGCCCTCGCCGGGCGGCCGATCGCCACGCCGAGGACCGAGGCCGCCGGCTGCAAGATCGGCCGGGCCCCGAAGCCGTCCGGGGACGCCAAGGTCACCTACACCAGGGAGGTCTCGCGGATCCTCCAGGCGCACTGCGTCTCCTGCCACCGGCCCGGCGAGATCGGCCCGTTCTCGCTGACCGACTACGGCCAGGCCGCCGGCTGGTCGAGCATGATCGCCGAGGTCGTCGACGACGGGCGGATGCCGCCCTGGCACGCCTCGCCCGATCACGGCACGTTCAGCAACGACGCCCGGCTCTCGGACGCCGAAAAGCAGGCGATCCGCGACTGGGTGGAGGCCGGATCGCCCGAGGGGGACCCGGCCGACCTCCCCCCGCCCCGCCAGTTCGTCGAGGGCTGGCAGATCCCCCAGCCCGACCTCGTCCTGGAGATGCCCCGGGAGATCGAGATCCCGGCCGAGGGGTCGATGCCTTATGAGATGGTCGAGATCGACCCGAAGCTGACGCAAGACGCCTGGATCCGGGCTTCGCAGGTCCGGCCGGGCAACCCGGCGGTGGTCCACCACGCGGTCGTCTACGTCCTGCCGCCCGGGGTCGAGAAGATCGACGAGGAGGGCGGGGACTTCCTCGCCGCCTACGCCCCCGGCATGCCCGGCCGGGTCATGCCCGACGGCCTGGCCAAGCGCATCCCGGCCGGCTCGAAGTTCATGCTCCAGCTCCACTACACGCCCCGGGGGACGAAGCAGGTCGACCGGAGCCGGATCGGCCTCCTCTTCGCCGATCCCGCCTCGGTCCGCAAAGAGTTGAAGTCGGGCATGGCGCTCAACTTCCGCTTCCAGATCCCCCCCGGCGAGGGCAACTACATCTCGAAGGCCGACTTCCGGTTCTCGCAGCCGTCGCTGCTCCTCTCGCTCATGCCGCACATGCACCTGCGGGGCAAGTCGATGCGGTTCGTGGCCGAGTATCCCGACGGCCGCCGCGAGGTCATTCTCGACGTCCCCCGCTACGAGTTCGACTGGCAGAACCTCTACGTCCTCCGCGTCCCGAAGCCGATGCCCGAGGGGACGATCCTCCACACCGAGGCCCGGTTCGACAACTCGGCCGAGAACCCCAACAACCCGGACCCGAAGCGGGCCGTCACCTTCGGCGAGCAGACCAAGGACGAGATGCACATCGGCTACCTCAACTTTGCCCTGGCCGACCAGGACCTGGCGCTCGGCACGCCGACCTCGAAGCGGCTCGCGAACGGGAAGTACGAGGTCACCTTCCGCCACCGGCCCGCCGGCCCGGCCCGATCGGTCGCCCTGGTCGGCACCTTCACCGACTGGAAGAACAAGCCGGTCCCGATGGCCGGCCCCGACGCCCGGGGGAACTACGCGGCGACGGTCACACTCGACCCCGGCCCGCACGAGTACAAGTTCCTCATCGACGGCAAGGACTACCGCCACGACCCGGGCAACCCCGAGCAGGCCGGGTTCTTCCACAACAGCCTGATCCGCCTGCCCGAAACCGGGTCGCTCAGTCGTGCCGGAGCGCCGTGACCGGGTCGACCTTCGCGGCGTGCCGGGCCGGGTAGAACGCCGCGACGGTGGTCACGGCGACGGTCCCGAGCACGACCGTCGCGGCGATCCAGCCCGGGAAGGCGAAGATCGACCCCTTCAGGTCGATCTTCATGTCCCGGAGGACCATCGAGCGGACCCACGCATCCCCCGGGTGCGATGCCCCCCAGGCCATCAGCAGCCCCAGCGTCCCGCCGATCGTGCCGATCAGGGCCCCCTCGAAGATAAAAAGGGCCTGGAGCTGCCGGTTCGTGGCGCCTACGGCCTTCATGATGCCGATCTCGCGGCGGCGTTGGAGGACGCTCATGAGCATCGTGTTGGCGATCCCCAGCGACGAGACCAGCAGGGCGACCCCGGCCACGCACGTCATCCCGCCGAAGATCAGCAGGTAGGTCAGGCGCTGGCGTTCGATGAAGTCGACCGCCGACCGGCCCCCCAGGTCGAGCGCCTTGACCCGATCCACGACCTCCTTGACGTCGCTCATGGCGTCGACGAAGAGGACCGCCTGGGGGATCCCCTGGTCGCGCCGGGACGGGTCGCGGAAGGCCAGGTCGAGCGCCGTCCGACGGGGCAGGACGAGGTCGGTATTGGCCGGGAACTGGCTCCAGGACTCCTTCTCCTCGTCCTCGGTCGGCTCGCGGAAGATCCCGACGATCCGGAAGTCGTCGGCGACGACGATCGGCTCGACCCCCGCCGGCCCCGGCCGGAGCGCATCGCGGAGGGTCGCGACCTCCTCGGCGGTCAGGCTGAACTTGTCGAGCGCCCCGGGGATCTGCCAGGACAGTTGCCGCAGCGCCGCCTGCGCGTCCCGATCGCCGCCCTTCGTCCGGTCCGACAGCACGACGTTGACGCTCGGCCCGTCATCCCGGGCCCGCAGCTCGATCCGGAGCGGCCTGCCGATGACCTGCTCCAGGTCCGCGTCATCGACCAGGCCGATCCGGTGGGCGAACATCTCGGAGAGCAGGACCGACCGCTCGCCGTCCGATTCGAACGCCCGGCCGACGACCACCCGCTTGCGGAACTCGGGGTCCTCGCCCGCGCCGGACGAGACGCTCGCCTCCTCGGGCCGGTTGCCCAGGATCGCGACGACCCCGCCCCCCACGATCGGGACCATCTGGCGGACGTGCGGGATGCGCGACAGTTCTTCCAGCCGTTCCGGGGTCAGGCTGACCTGTTCCCGGCCGGACCCGCCCTGCCGGGCCCGTTGTTCGAGGACTTTGCGGATCCGCTCGCGGCGTTCCGGGGCCATCCGCCCGTCGACCTTCACCTCGCCCGGCTCCCTGGGCTCGGCCGGCCGCCAGCCGGGGGAGACCGTCACCTTCCGCGCGATGTCCCCCTTGCTCGACTCGCGGTCGATCGTCTGCTGGACCCCTTCCCCGATCGACAGGCTCGCGGCGAGCACGAACGCGCCGAAGACGACGCCCAGGGTCGTCAGGCAGGACCGCAGCTTTTGCTGCCCGAGCGAGGCCAGGGGCAGGCCGATCAGGTCGATCCAGCGCACGAGGGAAGTCTCCGTCCGTTCTCGGTCATCGGGCCCCGTCCGCGATCCGGCCGTCGATCAGGCGGACGACGCGGTCGGTGCAGGTGGCGGCCAGTTCCTCGTCGTGGGTGACCAGGACGAGCGTGGCGTCGGACGCGCGGACATGGTCCAGGATCAGGCCCATGACCCGCCGGGCGGTCTGGCTGTCGAGGTTGCCCGTGGGCTCGTCGGCCAGGATGACCCTGGGCCGGTTGACCAGCGCCCGGGCGACGGCGACCCTCTGGCTCTCGCCGCCGCTCATCTGGCTCGGCCGATGGCCCAGCCGGTCGCCGAGCCCGACGGCCTCCAGGGCCTGCCGGGCGGCGGCCCGACGTTCCCGGGGCGGGCGCCCGGCGAAGATCATCGGCAGCTCGACGTTCTCGGCCGCCGTCCGCGACGCGATCAGGTTGAACGACTGGAAGATGATCCCGACCGTCGACGCCCGGTATCGCGCCAGCCCGCGTCCCGAGAGCCGATCGAGGTCGTGCCCGCCGACCCGCAGGCCGCCCGAGCTGGCACGGTCCAGGCCGCCCATCAGGTTCAGCAGGGTCGACTTGCCCGAGCCCGACTTGCCCAGCAGCGCGACCCGCTCCCCCTCCGCCACGTCGAGCGAGACCCCGCGCAGCGCCTCCACCGGCGCGGCCTTCGAGCCGTAGGACTTCCGCAGGTCGACCGCCCGGATCGCCACCGCGTCGCCGACCCCGTCATCCCGTCTCATCGAAGTCCCGACCCCCGGGCCGCCCTTCCGACACCTGTCGGCCGGACATCGTACCAGATTCCCCGGGCCCCGCCAGGCCCCGATCGGCGGGACTCGCGGCGCCGGGTCGGCGACCCGGTCGCATCCCGGGGGGCCGAGCGGATAGGATCGGGGTGGAATCCGGAGTGCGGGATCGGGGCTCGATGGGGCGGGGTTGGGGACGGCCATGAGAATTCTCGTCGTGGGGGCCGGGGCGACCGGCGGGTATTTCGGCGGGCGCCTGCTGGAGGCGGGGCGCGACGTCACCTTCCTGGTCCGCCCCCGCCGGGCCGAGATCCTGGCCCGATCCGGGTTGTCGATCCGCAGCAGCCAGGGCGACGTCGACCTGCCCGCGCCGCCGACGATCCTGGCCTCGGGCCTCCGGCCCGGGTTCGACGCCGTGCTCCTGAGCTGCAAGGCCTACGACCTGGAAGGGGCGATCGACTCCTTCGCCCCGGCGGTCGGGCCGGAAACCCTGGTCGTGCCGCTGCTCAACGGGATGCGACATCTCGACGTGCTCGACCAACGATTCGGCGCCGAAAGGGTCCTGGGCGGGACGTGTTTCATCTCCTCGCAGCTCGGCGACGACGGCCGGGTGGTCCACCGCAGCGACGTCCACGAACTGACGTTCGGGGCGCGTGAGGCGGCCCAGCGGCCGAAGGCGGAGGCCCTCTCGGCCGCGATGCAAGGCGCCAGGTTCACCGCCCGGATGAGCGAGGACATCCTCCAGGACATGTGGGAAAAGTGGGCCTTCCTCGCGACCTTCGCGGGGATCACCTGCTTGATGAGGGCGTCGATCGGCGACGTGATGGCGGCCGGCGGGGTCGGCCTGATCGGGTCGCTCCTGGAGGAGTGCCGAACGATCGCCGCCGCATCGGGCCGCCCGCCCCGCGAGGAATATCTGGCGTGGGTCCGCGGCGTGCTCACGAAGGAAGGCTCGCCCCTGACGGCCTCGATGCTGCTGGACGTCGAGCGGGGGGCCCCGACCGAGGCCGATCACATCCTGGGCGACCTGCTGCGGCGGGCCGAGCCTTCGGAGGACCCGGCCGGCCTCCTGCGGATCGCCTACACCGCGCTGAAGGCGTACGAGGTGAGGCGGCTCCGGGAATGATCGCCCCGGGCCGCGGCCGTCAGTCGACGATCAGGCGCATCCGCTTGCCGGCATCGGTCTCGATCCTGAACCCGGCGAGTCCCTTGCTTTTCAGCCTCTGGAGGACCACGGCCGGGTTGTAGATCCTCGGCTCGCGCCGCCTCATCTCCGCGCCGGAGATCCACCCCGGCGCGGCCTCGGCCAGCACGAGCACCAGCAGGGCCTCCGCCCTGGTGACCAGGTAGGGCCTCTCCCGGCCGGCGAGATCCACGATGATGAGGCCCCGATCCGGATCGGCCCGGACGGGGCCATCCTTCGGCGGGGCCGCGTCGGCCGGGGTCGCGACGGGGTCCGGATCCGATCCGTCTCCTGGCTGTGGCACGATCGGGCCTCCGCAGGCGTTGTGTGGGTGGCGGACGGTCCGCCGGGCCTCGTTCGGCCGAGGATCTTTCAGGATCCATGCCGCACGCCCGGCTCGCCTTCGAAATATCCGCTCGACGCCCCCGATCGTCATCCCGGCGCCCACCGATCCCGGGCCGGCCGGGACGCTGATTCCTTCCCGCCGGCCGGCGCGTGGGATAGATTGGGCGGACCGGGATATGACAACGAGATCCGTTCACCCAGGGGCCGTCATGGACTCTCCGATCGAGACCGCCTATCCTCGCACCCGTCGCACCTTCCTCGGCGTGGCGGCCTCCCTGGCCGCCTGCGGAGCCCTGCCCCGATACGCCCGAGGCGAAGGGGCGGGCCGGCCCAACTCCGTCTTCAACGGGGTGCGGATCGGCATCAACACCTACAGCTACCGGGGCGAGATCTTCACGGCCGAGGACACGCTCAAGGCCCTGATCGAGGACGGGCTCAGCGAGGTCGAGCTGAAGGAGGGGCCGATCCAGGCCTTCACCGGGCTGTCGGGCGTCGGCCCGAAGACGCCGAAGCTCGACGACGCCCAGCGCGAGGCGATCCTCGCCAAGTGCGCCGACCTGCGCAAGATGTACAACGACGCGGGCGTCAACATCCACATCCACAAGATCCCGTTCGGGCCGACCGACGAGGCGATCGACTTCAATTTCCGGATCGCCAAGGCGCTGGGCGCCTCGGCCATCACCCTGGAACGCAACGAGGCGCAGGCCAAGCGGCTCGCCCCGTTCGCCGAGAAGCACAAGGTCTGGGTCGGCTTCCACAACCACACCGAGAACCTCCCGGTCCTCGACCGGCCCGATCCGATCCTGGAGATCAGCCCGATGATCGGCTTCAACTTCGACATCGGCCACTACTTCGCCGGGTCCAAGGGGAAGTCACCGATCCCGGTCCTGGAGAAGTACCACGACCGGATCGTCAGCCTGCACCTCAAGGATCGCACCGCCAAGGGCGGCAACGTGGCATGGGGCACCGGCCAGACGCCGATCAAGGAGGTCTTGCAGCTGATGAAGCAGGAGAAGTGGACGTTCCCCGCCGACATCGAGCTCGAATACAAGATCCCGGCCGGCTCGACCGCCGTGGCCGAGGTGGCCAAGTGCGTCCGGTACTGCAAGGAAGCCCTCGCCTGATCCTCAAGGCGGGATTGATGCGGGGGCCGTGCCGCCCGACGGCCCCTCACGCCCGCCCGAGGCCCCGGCGGGCGGGCCGACGGAGGCAGGAGGCGTAAACCGCCGCGATCTCCCCGGCGAAACGATCCGGGGAGAACCGCTCGATCGCCGTCCGCCGGGCATTCGCCCCGAGCCGGCGCCTCAACCCCGGATCCCCGGCCAGCGCGGCGATCGCCGAGGCGAGCCCCTCGGCGTCCCCGGGCGTGTGCCCGAGGCCGTCGTGGCCTGGGGTGAATAGTTCCGCGGCCCCCCCCGCCTCCGCGACGACCACCGGCTTCCCGCACGACATCGCCTCGGCGATGGCCAGCCCGAACGGCTCGGGCCGGGTGCTGGCGTGGACCGCCACGTCGAGCATCCGGTAGAGGTCCGCCGGATCGGACAGGAACGGGATGAAGCCGACCCGCCCGGCCAGGGCGTTCGCCTCCGCCCGGCGCTCCAGATGCTCGCGGGTGAATTGGGAGCCGGCGGTGGAGTAGATCGGCCCGCCGACGATGTAGCCCCGCACCGGGGGCCCGGAGGCCGGGAGCCGCGCCAGGGCGTCGAGGAACACCTCTTGCCCCTTCCAGATCGCGTAGGTGGCCACCATCCCGACGCGGACCGTGTCGGGTTCGGCCGGGGCGAGGCCGGCGAGGCGGTCGAGGCCGGACCCGTCGCGGTCGGCCGGCGCGAAGTGGTCCGTGTCCACGGCGTTATGCACCACCGAGATCGCCAGGCCGGGGAAGGCCGCATCCGCATCCCGCTTCAGGGCGTCCGAGACGGCGATGCCCCCGGCCACTCCGGCGCCCAGGCGGCGGAGGAGCCGCGCCGTCGTCGGCCGTCGCGAGGGGAAGTCGTGGAGATGCCACAGGACCGGCACCCCCCGGGGCCGCGCCGGCGCCGCGAGGGCGTGGGCCTTCATGCCGTTGGAGACGATCAGGTCCGGGGCGAGTCGGCCCAGGGCGGCTCGCAGCCCCGCGACGAAACCGACCGCCCCCGGGACGGCCCCGAGGACGCGGCCCCATCCGGGGCGTTGGGCGTCGCCCAGCCGCGCCAGGCGATCGGGGAGCGGGACCCGGATCACGGACGCCCCGAGCCGCTCGGCCTCGGCGCCGAGGGGCCCGTCGGCCAGGAGGACCGCGGAGAGATCGGCCCCGGGGATGAGATCGCGGGCGGCCCGGATCGAGGCGAGGAGGACCTGTTCGGCCCCGCCGACGCATCCGACGGGGCTCAAGAAGGTGATTTTCATGGGTGGGGCTGCGAAGATCCGGGGGCGTCGGGCGTGCCATCCCCGGCCGGGGCGGCCCTCATGCCCGGCCCCGGCGGGCCCCGGGCCAGCGGGCCGGACGCGATTCCTCGGGGTCGGTTCCATCGGTGATCTCCGCCCGAGGGGCGCCCGCCATCTCGACCTCCCTGCCGGCCGGATCGGCCTCGCCGTAGGTGCCGTATCCGTAGCCATAACCGTAGCCGTATCCGTGGCGGGACCTCATGAGGTCCGGGGTGATCCCGTTGATCACGGCCCCGAGCACGGGGGCCTCCAGGGACCCGAGGATCTCGACGGCCCGCTCGATGTCGGGCCGGCAGGTGGACGTCGCCCGGACGACCAGGACGATCCCGTCGACCACCGAGGCGATGATGGCGGGGTCGGCGACGGCGAGCAGCGGCGGGGAGTCGAGGATCACCACGTCGTATCCCCGCCTCATCTCCTCGATGATCCGTTCGAGGTGCCGCGACGCCAGGAGTTCGGACGGGTTGGAGACCGAGGAGCCGGCGGGGAGCAGGTCGAGGTTCTCGACCGCCGTCGCGGCGACGGCCCGGCTCAGCGGCGTGGCCCTCCGGAGCACTTCGGGCAGGCCGCGATCCTTGGGAACCCCGTGGATCAGGTGCTGGGTCGGGCGCCTCATGTCGGCGTCGATCAGCAGGACCGATCGCCCGGCGTGGGCCAGGCTGATGGCCAGGTTGCTGGCCGTGGTGCTCTTCCCCTCCGAGGAGCTGGGGCTGGTGACCACGATCACCTTCGCGTCCAGGTTGCGCCGGAGGCTCTCGAAGTTGGTCCGGATCGACTTGAAGGATTCGGAGACGAAGGACCGGGGTTGGGCGTGGCAGATCAGCCCCATCGCGTCGGGACCCTCGCGCTGGCCTCCGGCCAGCTCCGGGATCATGCCGAGCACGTTGAGATCCAGCGCGCATCGGATCTCCGAGAGGGTGCGGAACCGCGAATCCAGCTTGTCGACCAGGAAGGCCAGCCCGGCACCCAGGGCGGTCCCCAGCAGGAGTCCGGCCAGAACGATCGACCCGCCCCGGGGCCGGATCTCCCGGACGCTGGGGGGATTGATGATCTGCGCGGTGACGCTGCCGAAATCGCTGGCGATCTGCGCGTGCTTGAGCTGGTCGACCACGGAGTTGAACAGGGCCCGTTGCCGCTCCAGGTTGTTGCGGAGGTTGGCCTCGGCGAGCATCCCGCTCTCGGCCTTCCTGGATTCGGCCACGTCGGCCTGGAATTGCTGCCGGATCCGATCGCGGATGACGCCGACCGCGGCGAGGCTCTGCTCCAGGGAGCCGATCAGGGCGGCGCCCCGCGTCGATTCGAGGTCCGTCCCGTCGGCGGGGTCGTCGCGGAGCCGGGCGATCCGCCGGTCGAGCTCCAGGACGCGGGCATCCTGCGCCCCGTGCAGGCCGGCCAGTTGATCCCGCTCGGCGAGGCCCTTCCGCAGCCGGTCCGCCTTGACCTGGGCCAGGGTCTCCTTCAAGGCCGCCTCCCGGGCCGTCAGCCTCCGGAGGTCGGCCTCGGCCTCGCGGATGGCCCCGTCCATGTCGGGCCGCGACAGCTCGGCCTCGATCCTGGGCCGGCTCCTCAGCCAGTGGGCCTCCAGCTTGGCCTCGAACGCCCGGACGCGGGCCCGGGCTCCGGCCCCCGCCGGGTCGCTCGCGTTCCGGGCGATCCGGCGGGCATCGTCCGCCTTGGCGGTCGCCTCCTGGATGGCCGATCGGAGCCGGATCGTCTCCGGGTCGGACTCGAACAGGGCGGCGACGTCGCCCGGATCGGGGGGGGAGGCCGCCGCCGCGTTGTCCCGCTCCGACCGGAGGTGGTCGACCAGCCGCGCGGCCGCGAGCCTTTGGAAGCCGACCTCGTAGAGCTGGGCCTCGAACCGATCGTCGGGATGGCCCGAGGCGCCCGCCCCGTCGGCCCCAGCCGGCGTCGCCCCCCCATCGCCGCCCGCGCCGATCCGATCCAGGGCGGAGGCGACGATCGCCGGGTCGGTGCCCCGGCCGATCAGGCTGCGGCCCAGCTCCAGCTGCGACTGGAGCTGCAACGCCCGGACCATCGCCCGGTTGGACTCCTGGTCCCACTGGTCGAGCCGCCGGGAGATGAAGGATCGCCCGTTGCCGTCGACGAGATAGGTCGGGTTCTCCTTGCGGTGTTCGAGATACTCCCGCTCCATCTTGATGAGGTCGTTGTTCAGCTCGTCGCGGGCCTTCACGAAGAGCTTGATGGTCTCGCTGGAATTCTTCTGGTAGTTATCCCGGAGGAACCCTTCATAGCTCGAAATGACGCCCGCGATGACCTTTTGCGCCTCGTCGTGCGTGGCCGCCGCGTACCCGACCTGGAGCACTCGGGCCGTTGCCATGGGCACGGTGACCGTCAGGCGATCGACGACCGACTCGGCCGGCAGGCCGCCCAGCCCCGACGCGTCGAGCGCACGCTGGACGATGATCGGGCTCCGGATGATCATCGTGTGGGTGGACAGGGAATCCTCGAACCCCTTCGCGGCCTGGTGGGGATCCCCGCCGCCGGGGAGGACCCGCCCGCCGTGCTGGAGCACGAGGACCCGGGCCGAGGCCTGATAGGTCACCTTGCCCCGGGCGGCGTAGATGATCCCCAGCGTCAGGCAGACCGCCGCCGAGACGGCCACGTATCGCCAGCCCCGCCTGAGGATGCCGAGCACCGCGTGGATGTCGCCGGCCAGGTAGCCGGCCGCCTCGGCCGGCGGAAGTTGAGGCTGCATAGATGGGGCCTTCCGCTCCGGCATCGCCCGGGGATGATCGCCGCAAGAGCGCGATCGATCGGGCGCCGATCCGGCGTCGCCGTCGACGCCTTCCTCCATCCACTCTAGGATACGAAGGGAGGCGATCCGACAATTCGGGCCGGCGTGATCTAGACTGCCCCCGGGCGTCCCGCCCCGCGTCCCGCCCCGAACTCGGAGATCGCCCGCCCGATGCCAAGGCGATGCCGCCTGATCAACGAATGGATCCTGGTGGCCCTGGCCTGCCTGCCGGCCTGGGCATATGGGGCGGTCGCGGCCCGGGCCGAGCTCGGGTTGTACCTGGGCATCGCTCTGTCGTCTTTGCTCGGCGCCGCCTCCGGATGGAACATCGATCGTCGCCGGGCCCTCGCGTGCCTCCCGAGCCTGGCCCTGATCGCCCTGATTGCGCTCGCATTCGCCCAGACCTGGGGGTGGCCCGGCCGCCTGATGGCCGCGCCCGGCCGGGATGAGCCGGGGCGGGTCCTCGGCGACCCCGGGCCCCCGATCGCCCCCCACGGGCCGGCGATCAGCCGGAACCCGGAGCTGACGGTCGACGCGGCCACGCGGCTGGTGGCCGGCTGGGTCCTGTTCCAAACGGTCCTGGGGGCCGGCCTCGGGCCGGGGGCGCTCCGCCGGCTCGGGGCGGCCCTCGCGGCCAACGCCGCCCTGATGGCCCTCTTCGCCGCGGTCCAGATGCTCTCCTGGAACGGCCGGATGTTCTGGACCCTGGCCCCGCTGGCGGAGACGGCGCGGGGCGGTCCGTTCGTCAACCGGAACCATCTGGCGGCCTACCTGAACCTCGGCCTCGGGTTCCCCCTGGCCGCCTTGCTCGCCCCGGGAGCGGGCCGCGACCGGCCGGAGGACCGGGGGCGGCGGCTTGCCGCGGCCTACGCCGCCGGGCTGATCGCGGTCGGCGTCCTCGGCTCGCTCTCGCGGGGCGGATTCGCGGCGATGGCGGTCGCGACCGCGTCCCTGCTGGCGATGGCGAGGCCCCGGATGGCCCGCGCCGTGGGCGGGATGGCGGCGACCCTGGCATTGGTCGCCGCCTTCCTCTGGGACGCGGGGGCCTCCGACCCATTCCGGCGGATCGCATCGCTGACCGAACCCGGCGCCTATGAAGCTCGGGCGGAATGCTGGGAGGGGGCCTGGCGAGCCTGGTCGTCCGGCCCGATCCTGGGGGCCGGCCTGGGTACCTTCGCCTGGTCCGCGGCCCGGTCCTTCGTCCACGACCGGCCGGTCGCGTTCATGCATGCCGAGAATGAATACCTGGAAGTCCTCGTCGAGTCGGGGATCATCGGCCTCCTGCTGGTCGTCTTGCTGGCGGGCTCGGTAATGAGGCTGGGCCTCGTCGCCGCGCGGGCGGCCCCCGACCCGCGTCGCAAGGGGGCGATCCTGGGCGCCCTGTTCGGGATGGTGGCGTTGGCCACGCACGGCCTGGTCGATTTCCCGACGCACATCCCGGCGATCGCGGTCGCCGCCGCGATCCTCGCCGCCCACCTGGCCCGGTCGGGGCTCGACGTGCGGGGGGAGGTGCCCGAGGTGGCGGGGCCCTGGCCGGGTCGCGTCGCCCTGGCGTCGGCCCCGGTCGCCCTGGGCCTCCTCGCGGCGTGCCACGGCGTCGCGATGGCCCGGTCCGAGGCGGCGCTGGCGGGCTGCGGGATCCCCCCGGCCGGGACCGACGTGCCGACCGCGACCCTCTGGAATGCGCCCATGCCGATGCTGGAGCGGGCCCAGGGCTGCCTGGCCGAGGCCCTGGCCCATCGCCCGGACTGGGCCGAGGGGCACGCCCGTCTCGGACTCCTGCTCCTGAGCCGGTATCGGGCCGAGGCGGCGGGGCTCGTCGGCGAGCAGGTGGGCGACCCCCGGCGGGCGTCGATGATGGCCGACCCCCTCTGGCTCCACGGGGCGGTCCACGCGATGTCGCCCGACGAGGCCGGCGAGGTGCCGGACTACGGTCCCGTCCGCCGCTACCTCGTGCCGGCCGCCCGCAGCTTCCTGGAGGCCCGGCGATGCTGCCCGGCCTGGGGGCTGCCCCACGCCGAGCTGGCCTCGCTCGATTACCTGATCTCAGGCGGAGGCACGGCGACGGACCACGCCCGGCGCGCCCTGGAACTGTGTGCGACCGACTTCCCGACGATCCAGCTGGCCGCGACGGCCGCGAGCCAGGCCGGCGATCCCCGAACGGCCGCCCTCGGATGGCGGATGATGCTCCGGGCCCGGGACGATCGCTGGGCGACCGTCGCCGACCAGGCCGGGGCGGCCCTCTCGCCCCGCCAGATCATGGACTGGGTCCTGCCCGACGGCCGCCAGGCCCTCCGGTTCGCAGACCGCCTCTATGGCTCCACCGAGGGCCGGCCGGACCGCGATCAGTTCCTCCGATGGGCCCTCGCCCGGCTGCCGAGCGACCCCGGGCTGCCCGAGGCCGAACGAGCCGGATGCGAGGCCCAGATCCTGGCCCGCCTTGGGGACGCGGGGGAGGCCCGGGCGCGGATGCGGGAGGCGCTGGCCCTGGAACCCGGCCAGGGGGCGTGGCGGGCGGAGTTCGTCGGATGGCTCCTCGATGCGGGCCAGTTCGACGAGGCCCACGAGCAGGCCCTACTCGGGGTGAACCTGGATCCGGCCGATCGGGACGCCCGCCGGGCGCTCGAACTGGCGACGGACGCACTGTCGCGGGGGGCCCGCTGACCGCGCCGATGGGATGACCGGGCCGGGATCAGAGGATCCGGCGGTAGGCCCGGGCGACGGCCTCCGCGTGGGCCTTCCAGGTAAACCGCGACGCCCAGGCCAGGCGGGCGGCCCTCGACGGGGGGGCGGCCGGGTCTTCGAGCCACCCGGAGATCAGGCCGGCCCACGCGGCGACATCCCCGACCGGGGCGTACCCCGCGGCCGGGCCGCCCGCTTCCCGCAGGGCCGGCAAGTCGCTGGCCGCGACCGCCGCCCCGCACGCCAGGGCCTCGATCACCGGGAGCCCGAACCCCTCCGCCTCGCTGGGGACCAGGACGACCTGGACGCGGCGGTACACCGCGGCCAACTCCGCCCGGGTCAGCCCATGAACATGGATGATCTCGCCGTCCAGCGCGAGCCGCGCCATCCTCGCCCTTTGATCGGAGGTCCAGGTGCCACCGACCTTGACCAGCCTCGCGTCGGGGTGCCGCCGGCGGATCGCCGCGACCACGTCCAGCAGCACGTCGATCCGCTTCCTCGGGATGCAGCTCCCGACGTGGAGCAGCAGCGGTCGGCCCCCGAGATCGGCGAGCCACCGGGGCCGCTCCGGAGTACGCGCCCCGTCGGCGGCGAACTCGGGCGCCACGCCCAGAGGTGCGTGGACCAGGCGGTCGGGATCGACCAGCCCGTATCGCCGGATCTGCCCGCCGACCTCGTCGGTGTTGTGGAACACGACCGCCGCCTTCCGCATGCCGTCCAGGATGCGGCGGGCGAGGGCGCGGAACCATCGCGGCCGGGGATCCGCAGACCCGTCGATCAGGCATCGGAAGGCGTCGAGGTCGTGGCAATAGACCCCCGCCCGCCCGGCCGGCAGGCCGTGGACGAGCTGGGCGTAGGTGTGATCGGCGACGTGGAAGAGGTCAAAGCAGTGGGCCGACCGGAGGAGATGCCGGGGATAGGCCACGAACCGGTTGAACAGCCGGTCGGCGTTGAACGCGGCGCCACGCCGGCCGAGGATCGGCACGCGGGCGGCGACGGGCCGGAACTTCGGGCAAAGCCGGGCGGGCTCCGTGGCCAGGGGCCCCTGCCTTGGCAGGTGATCCAGGAGCATGTCGCCGCAGAGGTCCATGCTCGGCCAGCCTTCTTCCGGGAAGTCGGTCAGGATGGCCAGGCGGGGCGTCATGTCGGCCTCCCCCGGCGACGGGCGAGCGTCCCTTGGATCACGCCCGCCACCCGGCCGGCGAGCCGGTCGTAGTCGAAGTGCTCCCGGGCCAGCGCGACGCACTCCGGGCGGTGGTCGAAGGGGGCCCCGCATTCCGCGAGCCGGATCACCCGCTCCGCCAGCCGGCCCGGGTAATCCGGATCGGAACTGCCCCGGTACTCGACCAGCATCTCGGGCGGGAGGACGCGGGCCGCCTCGCCGACCCGGCTGGCCAGGACGAACCGGCCGGCCGCCAGGTAGAGCGGCAATTTCCCGGTGGTCCGGACCATGCCGATCGCGTCGTTGGTCTGCGTCGAGAGGCAAATGTCGATTCGACGGAGGCAGGCCGGCAACTCCTCATACGGCACCCGCCCGGCAAACTGGATCCGGCCTCCGAGCCCGTACTCCTCGCACCGACGCTTCAGGACGTCGACCCCGGACCCGTCCCCGATCAGGATCCCCCGGACCGGGAGGTCGGGGAGCCGGTCTCGCAGGATGCGGACCAGCTCGATCAGATCCCACCCATAGCAGTTGCGCCGGACCGGGCTCCAGACGCACGAGCCCACCAGGCCGATCGTGAGGGGCCGCCCGGCCGGACGGGGGCCGGCATCGGGGCCCGGCGCGAACTGGTCGACGGCGACGCCGTCGGGGACGAATTCGGCCGGGATGCCGGCGCGGGCGAGCAGGTCCCGATGATGGCGGCCCCGCACGACGACCCGGGCGGCCGCCCTCAATGCGAAGGCCTCCAGCCCGCGGGTGGCGAGCATCCCGACCGGGCCCCGTCCGAGCGCCCGGCCCAGCTCGACGACGGCATCCCCGGTGTCGACGACCATCGGGGTGCCGGTCGCCGCCCGGTACATCCCCGCCGCCGCCACCCCCGCCGCGGCGATGTCGAGGACGTAGCACAGGCGAGGGCGCAGGCCCTCCAGGCGGCGGAGCATCGCCAGCGCGGCCGACGCCCGCCGGCCCTCCGCGAAGACCAGGCGCGGGTCGATCTCGCCGGACAGCCGGTCCGCGAACGCCCCGGCACGCTCGGCCATCGCCGAGGCGGGCCCGCCGGGCACCAGGAACGCGACCACGGGGCGGGGATCGCTCACCGCCGCGCCTCCCGCGAGATCTCCCGGTAGACGGACAGGGTCTCCGAGGCCGCCCGATCCCAGGTGTAACGCTCGATGGTCGATCGGGCCGCCTCGCCCATCCGGGCCCGGAGGTCCGAGTCGCGGGCCAGGGCCTGCAGCCCCTCGGCGACCTGATCCCGATCCCACGGGTCGGCGGTCAGCCAGCCGTCCCGGCCGTGCTCGATCAATTCGGAGGCCCCGGCCGCCCGGCTCGTCACGACCGGCAGGCCGGCCGCCATCGCCTCGCTGATGACCATCCCATACGCATCGTAGAGGGTGGGGAACAGGAACACGTCGGCGGCGGCGAAGTAGCGCTCGACCTGGCGCGAGTAGGGGCGGAACACGACGCGATCGGCGACCCCTTCGGCCCGGGCGACGGCGCGGTCGGCTGCAGGGTCCGAGCCGGAGACCAGCACCAATCGAACCCCGGGCACCCTTGCCGTGGCGCGGATCGCCGCCGCCGCCCCCTTCTGGAGATCCCCGGCGTACAGGGCGAGGCATTCGCCCTCGCGGACGCCCAGATCCGCACGAATTACGCCCCGGAATCGTTCACGGTTGCGGGGATGGAAGGCGTCCAGGTCGACGCCGTGGTAGATAACCCGGACCCCGTCCCGCCTCCCGTAATACCGCTCCAACTCGTCGCGGATCCGCCCGGAGACAGCGATCACCCGTCGCGTGGACCGCGCCGCCAGGGCGAACCGCTCCAGGGGGGTCACCAGGAGCTTCGCCAACGCCTGGCGCCAGGTCGGCCGCCCCCGGAGCCGGGCCAGGGCCTCGTCCCACCCCGCCCGGCAGAAGTGGGCGGTGGCCACGTCATGACGCAGGCCGCAGAGCCCCTGGGCGTGGACGATGTCGAAGGGGCCTCGGGCCATCGCGGTGGCCGGGATCGCGAACGACAGGATGGTGGCCAGGGCGTTGGGCCGCCAGGCCGGGACGTGATGGTAGGTGATCCCGGCAGCGTCGGGCTCCTCGAACCGATTGGCGAAGACGTGGACGTCATGGTCGGCCCGGAACCGGGAGGCCAGCTCCGCGACGTAGCGGCCCTGTCCCAGGTGGCGGTTATAGTCGTGGATCACGAAGGCGATCCGGAGTCGGCGATTGGGTTCGTTCATGCCGGCCCCATCTGCAAGGCGACGGTGTGGCGGACGGCAAACCGCTCCTCGTAGAGCCGGCGGCCTGCGCGGCCGAGTTCCCCGAGGCGCTGGGGATGGTCGAGCAGGTCGAGGACCAGCCGGGACAGCCGGGCGGGGTCGCCATCCGGCGCGGCGGCCACCCCCCCTTCCCCCCACAGGGATTCGGACAGGAAGCCGAGGTTGGTGACCGCCGGGACGCCGTTGGCCAGGGCGGCCATCAGGCTGGTCCTCCGCCCGCTCGCCCCGTCGGGGAACGGTTGGAGCGCGAGGTCGCAGGCTCGGAGCGACTCCGAGATGGCGGCGGCCGGCAGCGGCCCGGGGGCGGTCACGCGGGCGGACCACTCCATCTGCCCGCCCAGGAATTCCGCCCGCCACCGCTCCCCCGCCGACCCGAGCAGGAGCACGCGGATCTCAGGCCGGCGGCCGAGCAGGTCGCGGAGGGCCGGGGCCAGGTCCCGGGCGAGCGACGGGGGATAGGTGCCGAAGTGGCCGATGACCCGGGCGGCCGGGTCTCCGACGGTCAGCATGGCCCGTCGTGCCGCCACGGCGGCGGGCGACGCCTCGCCGGGGACGTTCGAGGGGACCGGCGTCCAGGAGATGTCCAGGCCCTTCCCGCAGAGCCGCCGCAGGAGCGGTTCCCAGCCCTGCGTCGAGACGTGGGCCCGCGTGCAGGACCCGGCCAGCACCGAGGCCATGAGCCGGTGGACCGCCGCCAGGAGGTTGTGCCGGAGCGGCCGGCGGACCCACGGGAATGCGACCTCGTGGAACATGACCCGGACATCGTCGCCCCGCCGGGCCCGCCACGCCGCCCAGGCGGCGAACGGCAGGTTCATCGCCCTGAGCCCGAAGGCATGCGGGGTGTACTGGATGAGCAGCCTCCGAGGGCCCGCGAACCGGCCGAGTTCCCGGTCCAGCCGGGCCAGCCCCGCCGGGCCGAATCGGCCGGCGAGGCGGTGGATCGCGACCCCGCCCTCCCCCTCGGCCAGCCCGTCCGCGTCACCGGGGGTCCAGACGTGGACCTCCGCCCCGCGGTCGGCCATCGCGGCGGCCACGGCCGCGGTGTAGTCGGCCACCCCGCCCGGGGCCGGGGGATACTCGCCCGTGATCAGGTGCCATCGGCCGGCGGTGGGCGTGCCATCCGATGCTCGGCGGGGCTCATCCAAGCCGGTCACTCCTTCGGAAGATCGCCGGGCGAAAGCCGTGCGGGACATCAGACGCGACGGAGGATCATCAGCACGTCGAACGACGTCCGGCCGTAATCGAACCCGATGTCGAGGTCGGCCACCCGCTCCAGGAGCCGGCTCATCGCGTGGTCGCCCAGGCCGGCGCGATAGAACGGCCAGCGGGCCAGGTCGATCAGCGGGAAGATCAGCAAGCCGCCCCGGCGCGACGATTCGAGTTCCCAGCCGTCCCCGGCCACCCCCAGGAGTTCGCGGTTCGTGAAGTGGTGGTGCCAGACCACGGCCGATCCGGAGTTTTCGTACCCCCGGTCCCGCAGGCCCCGGCCGATCAGCCCGCGATAGAGGCGGGGGAACCGGAACCGCAGGTTGTTGGAATCGAGGAAGGCGAAGGCCCCGGCATGGGGGACGCGGAGCACCAGCCGGCCGCCCGGGCGCAGCACCCGATGCATCTCGGCCAGGGACCGGGGCCTCAGTTCGGCCGGGATGTGTTCGAGCACCTCGATGCAGGTGAGGCAGTCGAAAGCCCGGTCTTCGAAAGGCAGGTCGTGGGCCGACGCGAGGCGGAGGTCGGCGTCGGGCAGGCGTCGTCGCGCGGCATCCAGGGCCTCGGGGTTCACCTCCACGCCCGCGAGTTCCATCCCGGGATGGGTCGCGTCGCAGAGGCTGAGGAAGACGCCGACGTTGCAGCCCACGTCGAGGAGCGAGCCGGCCCCCGGGGGCACCCAGCGGATCGGGTGCATCCCGTTGAAACGCCCGGCCGAGCCGGCTTTCCCGGGCTTCAATCCCACCATGCCCATCCGCCCCCGTTCGATCGATGGATGCCCTGCACAGGAGCGGGACGCGTGCCTCCGCCGACGATGGGGAGGCCGATGGTTTCAACCTACGAGGCGGCGGCGCCCGTTGAGAACTCGGGCCGAGCGATCCGTCGCCGTTCGCCTCCCCCGTCGGCAAGTCGTAGGTTCCAGGGAGGGGGTCGAGCCGGGAGGCCCGGGCCTCGCCGCTGCCGAACCCCGACCCCCATCGGAACCGGAAGGATTACCCCGGCATGGCCCCGAGAAACGTCGGCCCCGGACGGCCGGCGAGGACGGGCCCGGGCCGGGGCGCCCTATTCAGGACCTGAGATGCTCCTCACCGACGTCGAGCGGGTGCGGGAACCGGCCGCGGACCCGATCGGGGAGACGGCCGCCCGGCCCGACCCTGCCGCCACGGATCGCGGGTCGATCGACCTCCTCCGGGGGGTGGTCTGCCTCGGGGTGGTCATCATGCACGACCACTCGGCCTTCCCCGGGCCGATGGGCGGGCCGACCGCCGGGAGGGCCGTCGAATTCGGGCTCGCCTACCTGCGGCCCGGGGTGGAAAGCTTCTTCGTGCTGGGGGGGTACTTCCTGGCGCACACGTTCCGGCCGTCGGAGGCCCGGTTCCTGTCGATCCCGCGTCATGCGTTGAGGCGGATCCTGCGGCTGGCCGTGCCCTACTGGGTCGTGGTGGCCTCGCTGTTCCTCGCGGCGTGGGCCGCGAACGTCGTGGCCGGCCGGTCGAACCCCCTGCCGGGGGCCTGGCAGGTCGCGGCCGCCCTGTTCTTCGTCCAGGACATCTTCGTCGATAAATATTTCCCGTTCTTCACGCTCTGGTCGATGGCCCCCCTGTTCCAATCCTACGTCGCGTGGGCCCTGGCCTACTGGACGATCCGCCGGCTCGCCCTCCGGGCGGCCCCGGAGTCCTACCAGGCCATCACCCCGCGCGTCATGGCCGGGTTGGCTTATGTCTGCTGCCTGGCTTCGATCGGGTTCACGATCATGGTCCCGGATGCCGGATGGCAGTTGCCGGGCTGGGCCTGGGCGTTCGCCCTCGGGGCCCTGACCTACTGGAGGACGCGCCGGGAAGTAGGCCGGCTGCCGTTCGCGGCGACGCTCCTGATCGTCCTGGCCGGGTCGATGCTCGCCGGGGGGCTGGCCGTCATCGCGGCGAAGGCGGTGGCCTGCTCCCTGCTGCTGCTGGGCCTTGGGCGGGGCTATCGGGCGCCGGATGGCCCCGTCGCCCGGGCGCTCGGGTTCGTCGGCCAGCGGTCGTACAGCATCTACCTGGTCCACGGCCCGGTGGGGTTCCGGTTGATCGGATGGATGGCGGCCGCCTCGCCCCCCCGGACCCAGGCCATGATCCTCGCCCAGTTCTCCGCGACCCTGGCGGCCGGCGTGGCCGCCGGGTTCGTCTTCTATCGCCTGGTCGAGCAACCATCCGCCCGGTTGTCGGCCCGGGTCGAGTACCGGCGATGAGTCGGCCGGCGCCCGGGAAGGGTTAGACCCTCGCCGCGACCGTTCCCGAGGCCGCGCGCTCCAGGGCGTGGCACAGGAGGCCGAGGTGGGCCTCCGGGCTGAACCGGCCCGCCATCTCCCAGGCCCCACGCCGGAGGCGGTTCCGGTGGTCGTCGTCGCCCAACGCCCGGACGATGGCCCCCGCCAGTTCGCCGGGCTCGGGCCGGTCTCCCAACGCCGACTCGCCCGATACCCCCGGGACGAGCCAATCCGGGATGCCGCCGAGGGCATATCCGACCGCCGGGGTTCCCGTGCATCCGGCCTCGATCCCGACCAGCCCGAAGGGCTCGGGCCAGATGCTGGGGACGGCGATGAGGTCGGCCCCTCGCGTGAGCGTCTCCCGATCGGCGGCGGAGACCCACCCACGGAACTCGGCCGGGAGCCTCGCGCGATCGGCCAGTTGCTCCAGCCTCGCCCGCTCGGGCCCGTCGCCCGCCACGACCAGGGTCAGCGGCCGCCCGAGCCGTTCCGAGGCCCGGGGGAGGGCTTCGATCAGGTGATCCGCCCCCTTCAACCGGGTCAGGCGGCCGGCCATCAGGACCCGGCCGGTCGAGGCCCGGGGCCGGGGGGGATCCGGGTCGGGCCGGCAGCCGGGCGGGAAGAGCGGCGAGAGCCAGACCCGATCCGGCGGCACCCCCGCCCTCCGGTACTCGTCCGCCATGTGGCGGCTGGCTACCATCACCCCCCGGTAGAGTTGGAGCGTGCCCTGCCGCTTCCTCTCGGCCCGATACAGGTGGCGGAGGGTCAGCGGGTTGAGGCCGCCGCACCGGCGGGGGAAGTAGGCCGCGAGGCAGCCCGGCCCAAGCGATCGGCGGCAGACTTCCCGATCCGGGCCGGCGTGCGACTTCGTGCCGCTGATGCAGGCCCCGTAGTAGTTGTGGGCGAACAGGACCGCGGGGAACGCCCGGGCCAGGGCCTCCTCCAGATCGGGGTCGGCGAGGCCCTGGGCATAGACCACGTCCGGGCGCCAGCCGGCGAGGTCGCGGATCAGGGCGGGGATCGGCCTCCCCGCGGTCGACCAGATCGGGGCGTCCGGGATCCCCGCGAGGATGCCCCCGGGCCCATCGGCCGGGGCGGAGTCCGTCAGCACGCCGATCTCGTGCCCGGCCCCGGCGAGGAGGGGCAGGACCGCCCGGAGGTAAGTCTCGACGCCGCCGACGATGGCCAGGTGGTGCGTCGCGATCAGGATGCGCATGGGGCGGGGGCCTCCAGGGCGCCGGCGATCAGGCCGGCGAATCCGGCCATCGCCGGTGCGGGATCCATGGCCTCCCAGTCGGCCCGGGCCCGCGCACCCATGGCCGGGAGGTCGGCCCGGCGGGCCAGGGCGTCGGCCAGGGCGGCCGCTAGCGCCCCCTCGTCCCCGGCGGGGACGATCCAGCCGGATTCGCCCGGCCGGACCAAAGGCGCGTTGCCGCACTGATCGGTCACGATCAGCGGCAGGCCCGCCGCCATCGCCTCCAGGACCACGAACGGGGACCCGTCTTCCAGGGTGGGCAGGACGAACAGGTCGGCCTCGCGATAGGCGTCCGAGGGGTCGCCCGGGGCCGCGCGGAGGTCGAGGCCGGCGGACTCCCGGGCGAGCAGGCGCCGGGTCGCCCGGTCCACGGTCCCACCGACCAGGGTCAGGCTCGCCCGATCCGGCCCGAGCCGGCGGATCGAGCGGAGCAGGTACGGAAACCCCTTTCGGAGGTCCAGGGTGGCGACCGAGCAGAGGCGAAGGCGGCCGCCTCGGGCCACGCGGGCGGGCGGCGCCGGGGCCGTGATGTCCCCCCTCCGCTGGGGCACGACGATGATCCGATCGGCGGCCACCCCGCCGTCGATGAGCGACCGCTTCGACCACTCCGACGAGACGCGGATCAGATCGGCCCGCTCGTACTCCTCCTCCACCCGATCGACCATCGCGGCGGTCGGGTGCCCGAGGTAGGTCAGGCCGCCCCAGCGCCGGGTCTCCCGGAGGTAGACCTCGCGGAAGTTCCGGATGTGGCCGTTGGGGCTCTCCAGGATGGTCTTCACCCCGGCCCCCTGCGCCCAGCGCAGGGTCTCCAGGGCGACCTGGGTGAAGCAGTAACACAGGTCCGGCCGGATCGCGGCGGCCTGGCCGGCCGCCCACCGCCCGACCCCGACGTCGTGCCGGTGCTGCCGGAGGCCGACCAGGTATCTCTGCCAGGAGAAGCGTGACGCGGGGGGGCCGAGGACGCGGGGCGCCGCCCGCCATTCCAGTCGGGACCGATCTGCAGGCAGGCGGGCCGGCCCCCCTGCCCCGGGGCCCAGGGCGACGACCTTCGCGACCTCCCGGCACAGGTCCTCCGCCGCGTTGGCGACCTGGAGGCCCAGCCCGCCGATGCCGGCCGGCGTGCCGTACACGAAAGCCGCGGATCGGGGGATGGTCATGGGAAAGCCCCGTCGAGGGTCGTAGGGCGGCCGAGCGCCCTCCGGTACGAGTCGAGGGTCTGGCGGGCCATGCGTTCGGCGGTGAACGAGGCCGCCCGGACCGCGGCGGCCCGGCCGAGGGCGGCGCGGAGGGCGTCGTCCGCGAGCAGTTCGGAGAGTTTGGCCGCCAGGTCGGACGGCGTGAACGGTTCGAGGCGCACCCCGGCATCCCCCACCAGCTCGGCCATCGAGGAGGCGTCCCGGACCAGGGTGCACGTCCCCGCCGCCATCGCCTCCAGGGCGGGGTAGCCGAACCCCTCGTAGAGGGTGGGGAAGGCGAACACCGTCGCCCTCCGGTAGAGCCATCGCAGGTCGTGATCCGACAGGACCCCCGGCTCGACGACCAGACCCTCGATCCCCAACCGGGCGAGGTCGGCTCGATATCGCTTCGCCCGTTCTTCGGTCCAGCCGCCTTTACCGAACAGGACCAATCGGGCGCCGTCGTGGAGATACGGGAGCCTCGCATAAGCCTCCAGCAGCGTGACCAAGTTCTTCCTCGGTTCCAGATTCAAGGGCGAGGCGATGACCCGGGCCTCGCCCAGCCCGGCCAGTGCCGCGTTCTCCGGCCGGGCCTCCGACTCGGGCGAATCGGCCCCGAAGGCCCGGAGCCCGTGGTGGACGACGTCGATCCGGTCGGCCGGGATGCCCCAGATCCGGCCGAGGTCCTCGGCCGTCGCCCCGGACGGGCAGATGATCCGCCGGGCCCTCACCCTCGCCCCCCACCGGAGCAGCCGGTAGGGACGGCTCCGGACGGCCGCCCGATACTCGGGGAAGAGTTCATACATGAGATCCTGGATGGTCACGACCGTCGGGCATGGGCAGGGGATGGGCACGAACGTATGGAGGCAGTGATACAGGTCGGCGCCGGCCGAGGCGACCGCCGCCGCGATCCCGCACTGGCGGCGCAGCTCCGCCGCGTATCGCGTCGGGCGCCGGACGGCCCGGTAGGACCAGTCGGGCCGGCCCGGGCCGAACAGGGGCCGGATCTCCGGGATCGGTTCCGAGACGCTGCCGAAGACGACGAAGTCGGCCGGGGCCCGGAGCGCATGCACGGCGTGCACCAGGTCGACGACGTACCGGAACAGGCCGGCCCCCGGCCACAGGCCGTCGAGGCCGCCGAGGTCGATCACGATCCGGGGCCTCATCGCTTGACCGCGAGCACGACGAGGTCCCATCTCGGCCCGATCGGCAGGAGGAGGTCGGCGTAGCCGAAGGCCCGGACGAGGAAGGCCGGCATGAAGTTGGTGCGGGACCCGCCGAGCGCCCGGTGCTGCCATCTCCAGAGGCGGAGCAGGCCGGCGAGCCAGGTGCTGAAACATCGCCCCGAGGCCACCACGCCGAGCCCGTGACGATCCAGCAACCGGCTCATCTCCCCCAGGGTGTACCCTTCCCGGACGTGATTCGGGTCGTGGGGGGCCGGCGGGTGGGGCACGCTCACCAGCAGCGTCCCGCCCGGCCGGAGGCAGCGGGAAAGCTCCCGCACGGCGCGGTCGTCGTCCGGGATGTGTTCGAGCACCTCGGTGCACAGGCAGCTGTCGAACGTCGCATCGTCGAAGGGCAGGTCCGTCAGTGACGCGTCCCGGGCCGCGTGCCTGGGGTCGGTCAACCCGGCCAGACGCCGGGGCGTGCCATCCAGGTCGACGTTCTCGATCGCGGTCACGCCGGGGAAGCCTTCCAGGAACCCGCAATAGAGCCCTTCCCCGCATCCCGCGTTCAGGCACCGGCCGGTCAGGGGGTGCTCCCGCGTGATCCGGCGGAGGGACGGTAACTGCGCGATCAACCGGGCCTCGTCCGGCCATCCGCGTCGCAAAATCCGGAGCATGGGGGCCTTTCCCTGGTGGTGTCCTGCCGGACGGGTGAATCTCGGGGAATCCAGCGCGAGGGGCCGATGGCTCAGGCGTAGGCCCGGAGGTCGGAGACCCGGCCCGCCGAGCGGACGAAGATGAGGGTCAGGAGGCACTGGGCCGCCGGCGTGTAGCCCCGGGCGACGACGAAGTCGGTCACCGCGGCGCGGGCGTCGTCGTCGTAGGCCTCGATCGCGATCACCTCCGGCGACCACCGCGACCAGTCCAGCCCCCGGAGGGCGGCGAGGTCTTCCCCCTCGCAGTCGACGTTGAGGAAATCGATCTTCGCCCCCGGCGGAAGATGCTCGGCCAGCAGGTCGGCCAGGGTGGTCGTGGTCATCCGCACGGTCGATGACGGGGGCTCGCCGTTGACGTTCTCCCGCCGCGCCTCGCTCGGATCGACCAGGCGGTTGGTCCCCCCGGTCGGGTATTCCAGGTAATCCACGGGCCGCTCGGAGTCCGAGACGATCGCGCACAGGTTGGCGTCGGCCGGCCGGCATCGCCGGAACTTCTCGATCTGGGCGGCGTTCGGGTCGACGTTGATCCCTATCCATCCGTGCTGGTGGAGCAGGAGCGTGTTCGAGAACCGGACCGGATCGAACGCGCCGACGTCCACGTAGATCCCCGACTCGCCGCGGGAGATCTTGTCCCGGAGGAGATGGAGGACGAGGAGATCCTCGGCGTAATGGGAGAAGGAGAAGCGGACCGACCGCCACTCCTCGGGCTCGCGCGGCGAGGGTTGGCGTCGGATGGCCCTGGCCCCCCGGTTCAGCAGCCGGGCGAGCACGATCCAGATCGATTGTTTCATGGGTGTTGGACCGTGGCAGGAATCGGCCTGGGTCGTGCCGGATTGCGATCGGAGGCGCCGCCTCGGGGGCCTTCCGCCCCGTCGCCCCGCCCGGGGCCGAGGCTGCGGAGGATCCGCTCGCACACATCGCGCGGGGTGAAATGTCCGCGCCAGGCGTCCGCGATCGCCCGGGGGTCCCGCCATCCGTCCCGGCGGGCGTTGGCTTCGTTTCGCAAGGCCTCCGCGACCGACCGCGGGCTCCTCCCGGCGAACAGGGAGCCGCACCCCGCCTCGGCGAACATCCGGAAACCCGGGATCGATCGCGGGCCGGCGACCGAGCATCCCCGGAGCACCGCCTCGGCGGCGACGATCGGCCCGCTCTCCCACCGGGAAGTCGAGAGCAGGACCCGGCTCTCGTCCATCAGCGCGAGGACTTCCGCCGGGGCGACGACCCCTCGATACTCGACGCGGCCCGGGTTGGCCCGGGCGATCGGGCCGAAGCGGTCCACCCCGCCGGAACCCACGATGACCACCCGGGAGGGTTGGCCGAGGCGGATCAACTCGCGGACCGCGGCGGCCAGCAGTCCGGCCCCCTTCTGGGGGTCTTCCCACCGGCCCACGGCGAGGATCTGGTCCTCCCGGTCGATGCGCACCGGGGCCGACTCGAACCCCTCATCCACCGGATAGGGGGCGACGACGATCCCGCCGTCCGGCGTGTCGCAACCCGCCGACCGGAGGAACGCGGACAGGTTGGCCCCGGCACCCGGGCTGAAGACGACGATCCGATCGCAGAGCCGGCAGCTCTCGACGACCCCGCGATCGACGGATCGGTCGAGGCCCAGGTATTGCCGGGCCCACCAGCCGGAGGACCGCAGCTTCCCCGCGGGCGTCGGCTGCCCGGCCACCATCCGGGCGAGCGACTCCCGGGGATGGGCCCGGGCCCCGACGTGGCCGTCGCTATCGGCCAGGGCGACGACGTGGCGGGCGTGCGGGCGGATCGCGGCCAGCAGGTCCGCCATCCCCAGCCAGGTCGGCAACAGGACCAGGTCCGGCGCGATCCCCGCCCAGAGCGCGGGGTCGAGCAACGCCCCGCGATCCGGCACGGACTCGGCCCAGTCCGACCCCTCGGCCGACGCGGCCGTGGTGATCATGGACGCGTCGTGGCCCAGGCATCGGAATCCGCGCAGATACCGCTCGTACCGGATCGACGAGTCGGCCAGGCGGGTCGGGCTGTCGTAGACGAGTTGGATCTTCATGTCGACACCTCCCGGAGTGGTCTACCCGGTCCTCCGGAAGAGCATGACCCCGTTCCACCAGGTCGGGTGCTGGTTCTCGCGGGTGGTCGCGTCGTAGATGACCTGATAGCGGTTGCGGCCCTCGCGGATGAAATCCTCGGTGGCCCGCCTCGGCTCCGGGTCGTTGGTATCGTCCACCATCACCACGCACCCGGGCGCGAAGAACGGCTCGGCCGCCCGGAGCCCGTCCAGCTGGTTCTGGTACGAGTGCTCTCCGTCGTAGAGGTAGAACCCGATCGGATCCCGGTGGACGGTCGCGAAATAGGCCCGGTAATCCATGTCGTGGAAGGCGTGGTTCCGGGACTTGATCCGATCGAACCGGGACAGGAAAGCCCCCTTGGGCCCGCCGAACTGGGAGAAGTTGTCGACCCCGATGCACGGCCTGTCCGGGTTCCCGGCCATCCCGGACAGCAGGGTGAACCCGTTCCAGACCCCGACGTTGACGAAGGCCTCGCCCGGGCCCATCCCCGCGACCGCGCGGTGGATCAGGGCCCCGATGGCCGGGGTGGACATCCGGGGGATCCGGCAGAGGGGCCTGATCGCGGCCCTCGCTTGCGCCGAGCCCGCCGGGAATCGCGTGTTCAGGAGGTCCGGCGTCATCCCGAACCTCCGGCACCACGCGGCCGCCCGGAGCCATCGCGGGCGGATCCGCTCCTGCGGGCCGAGGAACCGGAAGGAGAACTCGCGGGCGAACGCCCCGAGGTCGTCGGCCCGGGCCGAGGGGGCGGTCATCGTCCTGGTCATGGGTCGATCCTCCAGGCATAGTCGGACAGGACGAGCCCGGACGCGGTCGCGTCGGGGGACGAGGTCTGGGGATACGGCAGGACGGGCGACACCTCGAACTCGGCCGCCCTCTCGAACTGGTCGACGATCCCGCCGGGCTGGCACACGTAGAAGTCGACGGTGTACCGGCCCGGCCTGAGCCACGGGCCGTCGACCCGCAGCCGCCCGGTCGCCCCCCCCGGGCCGGCGATCCAGCCGCCCGTGAGCCGCGAGTCGAGCTGGGAGATCGTCGTCCCCTCCTCGTTGATCAGCAGCCCGCTGAGGTAGACGGCCCCGGCCCCGGCCCGGGTCGGGGCCACCTCGAAGCGGAATTCTTTGGCCTCCCCCGGATCATAGATCGCCTTGGTGGGGACGACCTCGGCGAATCGCCATTCCCCGGACCCGGGGCGGGCATCGGCCCGGCCGGCATCCGCGGGGCCGTCGGCCCGGGCCCGGTCGAGATACGCCGCCACGCTCGCCTGGGCGGTGCCCTCGAAGACCACCCGGCCGCCGTGGAGGACCAGGCCCCGGTTGCACAGCGAGTTGACGGCGTGCAGGTTGTGGCTGACGAACAGAACCGTGCGGCCGCCCCGGGCCACGTCGCCCATCTTCCCCAGGCATTTCTTCTGGAAGGCGGCATCGCCGACGGCCAGCACCTCGTCGACGATCAGGATCTCCGGCTCCATGTGCGCCGCGACCGCGAAGGCCAGCCGCGTGTACATCCCGCTGGAGTAATGCTTGACCGGGGTGTCGATGAACCGCTCGACCTCGGCGAACGCCACGATCTCGTCGAACTTGCGGGCGGTCTCCGCCCGCTTCATCCCCAGGATCGCGCCATTCAGGTAGATGTTCTCGCGGCCGGACAACTCGGGATGGAACCCGGTCCCGACCTCCAGCAGGCTGCTGGAACGGCCGTGGATGTCGGCCTCCCCCTCGGTCGGCTCGGTGATCCGGGAGAGGATCTTCAGGAGCGTGCTCTTGCCGGCACCGTTCCGGCCGATGATCCCGACCACGTCGCCACGCCCGACCTCGAAGGAGACCCCCTTCAGGGCCCAGAACGGGGGACGCCCGACCTCGGCCCCGCCGCTTCTGGCGCGGGCGAGGGACGCCCATCTCCCGATCTGGTCCCGGAGGGTGGTGTACCGCTCCCGGGGGCCATCGAGCCGGTATCGCTTGCCGAGCCCGTCGGCCCGGATCATGACGTTTCCCATCGATCACACCACGTCGGCAAAGGTTGTTTCCATCCTGCGGAAGTGGAGCACGCCGCCAACGAGCAGGGCCGCCACCATGCCCGATGAGGCGGCCATCAGGCCCCAGTCGGGGGCGGCCGTGCCCAGCAGGGCCCACCGGAACCCCTCCACCACCCCGGCCATCGGGTTCAGCCCGTAGAGTGCGCGATACGCCTCGGGGACCAGCCGGGCCGGATAGGCGATCGGGGTCGCGAACATCCAGAACTGGGTCAGGAACGGCATCGTGTACCGGATGTCGCGATACTGGACGTTCAGGGCCGACAGCCACACCCCGACCGCCAGCGCGGCCATCACCGCCAGGAGCATGAACGCCGGCAGGGCCAGGATCCCCCACCCGGGCACCTCGGCGGAGAGCGCCATCATCGCGACCAGCAAGGCGAGCGTGACCACGGCGTCCGCCAGCCCGGCCAGGACCGAGGCCAGGGGGACCAGCAGCCGGGGGAAGTAGACCTTGGTGATCAGCCTCTGCTCGGCGACCAGGCTCTGGCTCGACTGCGTCAACGCGTAGGCGAAGAGCTGCCACGGGACCAGGGCGGCGAGGACAAACAGGTGATACGGCCTGTTATCCGAGGGCATCTTCCCGAGCCGGCCGAAGAAGACCGTGAACACGGCCATCATGGCCAGGGGCTGCAGGACCGCCCAGCCGACCCCCAGCGCGGTCTGCTTGTAGCGCAGCTTGATGTCCCTCAGGGCGAGGAAGAACAGGATCTCGCGGTGATCCCACAGTTCCCGGAGGTCGATCGCCCTCCATCCCCGGCTCGGGCGGATCCGATGGACCGGGGCCGACGGCTCGGCCGCCCGGGGCTTCGGGAGTTCGATGGTCGCGATCAGGATGGCTTCCTCCTGCCCGTCGGGCGGGCGTTCCGGGCACGGCCATGTCCCGGGCGAGGCCGCCCGACAAACCTCGTCGGCGACGGCCCGCGGGCGACCCGGCCGGGCGGCCCGCCTCCCGGGGTTAACCTACGACACGGCGGCGGGGCGGACCACCGGATGTCCGCGCCGCCCGATGGCCCGCGCCGGCGCGGGCCGGCCCGATCGCCCCCCGACGGTCGCGGACGCCGACCAGCACCCCCATCTGGGTCACCAGGAGGAACGAGGCGGGGACCGAGGACAGCATCCCCGTGCCGATGAAGGCGGTCATCCAGTTGGCGAGGGTGAGCGAGTACATGAACACGGCCCCGATCCGCCACGGGCCCGGCGGCCCCGCCGGGGGCGGGCGCAGGTAGAGCCACCCGACGAAGGCGAGCCACGCGCCCAGCCCGACCCATCCCTGATCGATCAGGATCCGGCAGAATTCGTTCTCCAGGCCGACCTGCTCGGGTGCCACGTCGGCCAGGAAGTAGGGGATGCTGGTCCCGATCGACGACCCCATCCCGGCCCCCAGCGGATATTCGCCGACGAGGTCGAGGAAGGATGCGTTGGCGCTCCCGGCGATCCGGCTGGACACGTAATCGGTGTCCGCCAGGCTGAGGGCCCTCTGCAGCCGCTCGTTGGAGCCGGCCACCCACAGCCCCGCCCCGATCACCAGGGCCCCGAGCAGGCCCAAGGCCGGCGAGAACCGGCTGAGCGGCCAGGCCATCGCCAGGCCCGCCAGGAGCAGGACCAGCGGGAGCCGGGCGCCGCACATCAGCAGCCCGCCGACCGCCGCGGCCACGCCGACCGCCGCCAGGACGCGATCCGCGGGGCGGACCCCCGGCCCGGCGACCCGGTCGAAGAGGAACGGCAGGGTCAGGAGCATGGTCCCGCCATAGGCATGCGCGCTCAGGAAGAACGACGGGATGCGATGGTATTCGAAGTTCATCACGTCCCGGGAAAGGTAGATGATCCGGGTGACCGAGTTCATCGGATACAGGGCCTCGACCCCGAACGCATAGACGTACAGGCCGCCGGCCAGGGCCACCAGGTTGAGGGCCGCCAGCCCGCGCGCCATGACCGACAGGTCGTCGGGGGTGAGCCGGCGCGCGATCAGGAGCACCGGCAGGAACCACACGGTGGCCCGGAGCGCGACCAGCTGCACCAGGAAGTCGTTGACCGGGACCAGGCTCAGCAGGGCCGGCCAGAGGATCAGGAACAGGACGAACCCGCCGGCCGCCCCCGGACGGCGGGCCTCGGCAGGCCGGCCCGGGCCGGCGTAATCCCCGAGATAGAGCCCGAGCACGGCCCCATCGAACAGGAACGTGGTGGGGACGCTCAGGGCGTTGGCCCGGATCACCCCGCTGAGATACCCGACCGCCAGCGTCGCGACGAACCCCCGCCCGAGCGACCGGGAGGCGGCCCGGAAGGGCACGGCGACCGCCAGGATCAGGAGGACGATTCCCATGCGATCCCCGGGGTGAGTTGCGGCTCGCGGGGCGAATGCCCTGCCCCGCCGATCGGATTCCCGCCCCGGGCCCCGCGCCCGGCGAGGCGGAGCAGCGTGGCCGCCGAGGACCCGAGCTGCCGGGCCGGGTCGCAGAGCCTCTCGGCCCGATGCGGCCCCGACCCGCCGAGCCGCCCCCGCCTCGGCGCATCCTCGATCAGTGCGCGGAGCGCGCCCGAGACCGCCGCCGCGTCGCCCGGGGGCGTCAGGATCCCGCAGGCTTCGTCCACGATCTCCGCCGCCCCCCCCGCCCCGGACGTGACCACCGGGAGGCCGGCATGCAGGGCCTCGACGATGGCGATGCCGAACGGCTCGGGGCCGAGATTCGGCTGGCAATACACGTCCGCCGCCGCCATCAGCCGGCGGACGTCCCCGCGATCGCCCAGGAATCGCACCCGGTCCGCGATCCCGGCCCGCCCCGCGATCGATCGCAGCTCGGCCAGGAATTCCGACTCGCCGGGCTTCTGCACGCCCCCGGCCAGCCAGCATTCCCAGCCAGGGACGTCCCGCAGCCGCCCCAGGGCCTCCAGGAGGACGGCCTGCCCCTTCCAGCTTTCGAGTCGGCTCGCCTGGAGGATGACCGCCGTCCCGTCGGCGGTGCCGAACTCGGAGCGCACCCCGGGCCGGGCCCCGGCATCCTCAGGGGGGCGGGCGACGGGCAGGTGCCACGCCTCGACCCGGGTGCCGGGCATCAGGGCCTCGGCCGATCTTGCCGTGAACCGGCTGTTGGCCACGACGAGGTCGGGCGGGGACTGGGCCGCCTTCCGGTCCAGCCAATGGCTTCGATTGGATTCCCCGTGGGCGAAGAGGACCAGCGGGATCCCCGCCCGGCGCACCTCGGGCGCGAAGACCGCATGCGCCCACGGGCCGTGGATCACGACCGCCCCGTGCCGGCCCCGCCCCAGGACGCCCCTCAGCCGCGCGCGGGCCCGCCAGACCGTCCACGGGCGGCCGAGCCGGACCGGGCCGAGATCGTGCACCGGCACGTCGGTCGCGGACAGCTCGTCCCAGGCCCGGCCCCGGAAGCAGAACCCGAACTCGGGCTCGACCTCGGGGGCCAGGTGGCGCAGCCGCGCCAGGGTCGCCAGCAGCGTCTCGATGCCGCCGTAGAGGTTCCCCGCGGAGAGATGGATCGCTTTCATCCGGGCGTCCTCCCCACCCCCGCCCGGCGATCGGGCGCGTCGACGAGGAGCGGGTGCCCGTCCAGGACGAAGATCAGGTGGGGCCAGTCATCCAGGGGCTCGTGCCGGCGCAGGGGCCTCACGAAGGAGTCCGCCCGTCCCCCCGGCGAGTACGCCGCCCGCCGGACCTCCCCGGGCGCGTGGTCGATGACCCACCCCCGATACCCGTGCCCGAGCAGGTTTTCGATGAGGGCATCGGCATCGGTCCCGTGCTCGACGATCCGGGCGGGATGCAGCTCGATCAGGAGGCGACGATAGCGGCCTCTCCGCAACCCGGCGGCCATGCCGGTCAGGGCCAGCGCCTCCGCCCCCTCGATGTCCATCTTGATCAGGTCGACGACGTCCACCCCCAGGTCGTCCAGGATCTCGTCGACCGACCGCGCCGGCACCTCGTACGACCCGCCGGGCCCCGCCGCACCGCCGTCGATCCGCGAGGTCCCCCAGTTGTCGCTCGTTTCATCGAAGCCGATGAGCGTCACATGCCCCGTCCCGGCGGCGGCGGCCGCGTGGACCGGCCGGACCTGGGGGAGGTCGTTCAGGGCGAGGCTCCGCTCCAGCATCCCATAAACGCGGGGGTCGGCCTCGATCGAGACGACCCGGCCGCCCCGGCCGACATGGTCGGCGACGATCAGGGAGAAGTACCCCCAATGGGCCCCGACATCGACGAAGGTCCCCCCGGGGGCCACCAGGCGGCGGATGATCATCGTCTCCTGCGGCTCGTAACATCCGGTGAAGAACACCTCGCGCGACAGTCCGTTCCTCAGGTCGCATTCGAAGCGAAGGCCCCGATCCGTCCCGGGCATGTCGGCCACGAAGCGGGCCGAGGACCGGCGACAGAGCCAGTTCATCGCCCGGTAGCGGGCCAGGGGCAGCCGCCGGACCACGGCCGAGGAGAGGGCCGCCCAGGCCGGCGTCCCGGGGGCCGCGGCCGACGCGACGCATTCCGAAGCCATCATCGGGCCTCCCCCCGGGCGTCGGCCAGGATGGACGCATAGAAATGCATCGACCTGATTCCCATCGCCCCGCTGTCGAACCGGGACGCGGCCCGCGCCCGCGCTCCGGCGGCCAGGCGGGCCCGGAGCCCCGGCTCCTCCAGGATCCGCCGGGCCGCCGCGGCGAAGGCGGCCGGGTCGTCGACCGGCACGGTCAACCCCGTCTCCTCGTGGCGGCTGACCCACGGGACGCCGCTGTGCGGGATCGCGGCGTTGATCACGGGGCAGCCGCTCGCCATGGCCTCCACCTGCACCACCCCGAAGGCCTCGCTGCGGGCATTCGAGGGGAACCAGAAGGCCTCGGCGGCCCGGTAGTGGGCCGCGAGGTCCTCGGCGCCGGGCAGCCGGCCCAGGAAACGGACCCGGTCCCGGAGGCCCAGCCCCGCGGCGAGCCGTTCGAGCGGGCGGCGCAGGGGCCCTTCCCCGGCGATCATCCACGTCCCCGGGACGTGCCTCAGGGCATGCATCGCCGTCTCGAAGCCCTTGTAATAGACGAGCCGGCCGCACGAGAACCAGATCGGCCCGCGGGCCGAATCCCTCAGGGCTTCCGCCCGGGCCCGGACGTCGGGGGGAGGATCCAGGAGCCCCCGGAGGTCCAACCCGATCGGCAGGACGTCCACCCGCCCCTCGTAGCGCCGGAGCACCGGGGAGCCGGCCGCATAGGGCGGCGACATCGCCAGGATCAGCCGGGCCCGGTCGTAGCAGGCCCGCTCGATCGGGCTGAACAGCAGCCGGCGCACCTTCTGCTTGACCACGTCGCTGTGGTGGCTCACCACCAGGGGGGTCCGGGACCCCGAGAGCATCAGCCCGAGGATCATCGTCGGGTTCGGCGTGTGCAGGTGGATCACGTCCGCGCCGGAGTCGCGGATCGCCCCCCGGAGGTCGGGGCAATGGTCGAGCTTGCAGAGGCTCGACGCCCGGCGGAGCCGGACGACCTCGACCGGCCCGTCCCGCTCCACGCGGGTCGCCCGGCCTCGCTCGTGGTCCATGCAGATGACCCGCACGCGGCCCCCGATGCCGGCCTGGGCGTGGGCCAGGGACCGGATCGCCGACTCGATCCCCCCGGGGGCGGGATGGTAGAACTTCCCCAGGTGGACGATCCTCGGCGCGGCCTCCCGCGACCCGGATGGCCGGGACGAAGGCTGGCCGGCCTCGGCCCCGGCGGGGGCGAACCTGGGGCGGCCCGGGAGCGGCACCGCGAGCGCCCCGAAGTCGGGGGCCCCCGATCGATGGAACGAATGAGATGGCGTGATCATGGCTGATTCCTCTCGATGGATCCTGGTCCCGGCTCCCGACTCGGGGGCCGGGCTCGGCCGATGCCACGTCACAACCGGCGGGATGGGGTCCGGGGGGTCAATTGGCGAGCGCGATCGGCGGCCTGCGCGCGGGAGGCAGGGGGCGGAAGGCGGCCGGCGGGTCCGACGCGATCGACCGGAGGTGGTCCTCGACGATCCCGAGGAGTCCCTCCAGGATGTCCAGGGAACGCGCCCCGCCCGAGGCGATCCCCCCCGCGATGCGGAGGGTCCCGGCCTCGGCGTCCCCGACGCAGAGCGAGTGGACGATCGACCAGCCGGGCTCGCCCCCCCTCGCACCCAGGAGCGACCACTGGCCGTGGTACGTCTCGCCGGCGGCGGGGATGTCGATGGTGAGCTCGATGTGCCGGAGGTCCGCCGATTCGGCCTCCCGGAGCAGGGCGCCCCACACCCCCGCCCAGTCGCGGTCGCCCATGAGGTGGCATTCGTGGCGGATGGCCCCCGCCCCGCCCCGTCCCGCCAGGAGGCCCGCCACGGCCGGCCTGAGCCGGAAGATCAGGAGGCGGAGTTCGGACCCGCCGAAGGTGTCCGTGCCCACGAGCGGGACGACCGTCGTGACGATGAGCAGGCCGACCAGGATGTCTCCCATGCCCCAGGCCCGCTGCATCACGGCCCCGGCCGCCGCCAGCGTCGCCATCGCCGTCCCGACGCCCAGCGCGACGGCCGTGCTCCCGAGGCGATTCCGGAGGCGATGGTGGATGTGGCCCCGATCGGGAGCGAACAGCGAGTGGCCCGTGAGCCACCGACGGCCGATCGCCACCGCGACGTCCAGCAGCGGCAGGATCAGCAGGGAGGCCATCATCGGGAGCGACACGGCCCCCCCGCCCCCGTCGGCGCAGGCCCGGATGGCCAGGAACGCGACCATCATCCCGACCGTCATGCTCCCCGCATCGCCGAGGTAGATCCGGGCCGGCGGCAGGTTGTCCAGCAGGAACGCGGCCAGCGCGCCGGCGAGCGCCAGGCCGAGCACCGCGTCCCCCGGGCGGCCCGCCCCGAGCGAGAGCAGCGAGACCGCCAGCGAGGCCACCAGCCCCAGGCACCCGCAGAACCCGTCCATTCCATCGACCAGGTTGAACGCGTTGATGATGAGGACGATCGCGAAGATCGTGGCCGGGCTGGCCATGTTCCCCAGTTCGAACACGAAGCCGAAGCCGGCGAAGGAGTCGATCCGGAGCCCCGAGGCCACCAGGACCGAGGCGGCGATCGTCTGCCCGGTCAGCTTCTTCACGCCCCGCATGCCGATTCGATCGTCCACGAGGCCCAGGGCGAGGACCAGCGATGAGGAGACCGCGAGCGACGCCGCGGGGACGGCCTCGATGGCAGCGTCGGCGGAGACCCAGGCCGGCCCGAGCAGGCAGGCCACCCACCCGATCCAGGCCGCAGCCCAGACCGCGAGCCCGCCGCCCAGGGCGATCGGCGTCTCCTGGAGCTTCCTCCGCCGATCGGGCCTGTCCACGAAGCCGATGGTGATCGCGAAGCGCCGCATCATCGAGGTGGCGAGGCGTCCCGCCGCGAAGGCGATGGCCGGGGCGACGATGGTAGCGATGTTTGAATGCATGATAACCGCTCATGTCTCGGACTGATCGCGCGTGCTGGGACGTCAATCGCCCGGACCTCATACCGTTTCACATTCCGACAGGCGGGCCGCCCTGTGCCCTGCGCAGCGATGCCCGGCAGGTCGAGGGCGGGACGATCTGGAGGGGCCGAATCCGGCGCCGGCGCGGGAAATCAAGCCTGGACGGGGCTCGCCGCGGGCTTGCCCGGCGGGAAGGCCGGCGTGTCGGGGAGTGACTCGATGCCGAGGCTCGACTGGATCCGTTCGATCTCCTCGATCGAGCCTGACATCATCTCTTGCCGGCGCAGGAGCGTATCCAGGCCCGCCGTCAGCGGGGCCAGCCGCCGGATCCCGGTGATCATCTGGTCGATCCTCAAGTAACGGCCCAGGATCCGCCGTTCTCTCAGTTGGATCCTCCGGATCAACCCATCGATCCGCCTTCCGGTGGCCGAGATGAGCGTCTGGATTCGCCCACCGCCTCGCAGATTCCTCGACATCAACCGCCCCATTTCGAGCAGCGATCGCCGCTGCTCGGAGATCGCCCGATTCTCGCGCCTCATCAGCGTCGTGACGAGTCGCTTCTCGTCGCGGACCGCCTCGGCGAGAAACCTCGGTCGCGATGGGGCGGAAACCCTCGCCGCGGCGACTCGTCTTCCCTGGGAGGCGCGTTGGACCGCGGGTGCCTGGCGCGTCGCGGCCTGCTTCGGGCGATCGGCCCTGGCATTCAAGGCCACGGCGAGGACCAGCGCGTTCGGGAGGACCAGGACAAGGGCAAGCGTCGGAACGCGCATCGGATGGGTCTCGTCTAGGGTCATCATCGTCCCGTGGACTCGCCGCCCGGGTGGTAAGGACCATCCGGCCGACCCGGCTCGGTGGAACCATAGGTCAACGGAGGGCGTTTTGCGCCGATCGGGTGCGAGAATCTCCCGGGAGGCCGCCCAGGCCATCAACAAACTCCCGTTCTCGGCGCTTTTGGCACGCGGTTTCACGCCCGAGATCGCGACGATCCTGCGCATCCGCTGCGATCCCGGGGGCCCGATCGATGCGTGATCGCAGGTTCCGGGGCCCCTTCACCCCCAATTGGGGAGAGGACGATCCCGGGCGAGGGGCCGCCCCCGTCACCCTCCGGTGGCCCTTGATTCCTCGAGGAATCGCCGGGATCTGAGAACCTGGGTCCTCCCGGCCCGGAGATCTTCGGGCCGGGGACCGGTATGGATCGGATTGATCACAGCGTCCCCGGTCCGGCGTTTGCTTGCCCACTGGCCCCTACTTCCGGATGGGTTCGCGGATAGGCGAGGAGTGGGGACGATGAACAGCCCGGCGAATCGTGCCGCGTCGGCCCCCAGGCCGACCCGCCCGATGGACCGCCGATGACCCCAGGGCCGCAGAACCGGCGGACGATGAGAGACCAACCGATGCGAGCGAGGACCCGACCATGAACGAGATGAGAGTGGCGCGCGGACTGGGTTGGTTCAGCATCGGCCTCGGCGTGGCGGAGATCGTCGCGGGCCGGGAGCTCGGCCGGGCCCTGGGCCTGGAGGACAAGGAATGGCTGATCCGCGCCTTCGGCGTGCGCGAGATCGCCTCGGGGGTGGCCATCCTCGCCACGGACAACCCCAGGGCCGCCGTCTGGTCGCGGGTGGCGGGGGACGTGCTCGACCTGGCCGTCCTGGGCTCGGGCTTCACCGAGGACAACCCGAAGAAGGGGAACCTGGCCCTCGCGTTCGCCAACGTCGCCGGGATCACGGCCCTGGACTACTGGTGCGCCAGGCGCCTGGGCAGCGCCCGGCCCCACGGTTCGATCGCCACCCACCGCGCGAACGTCGCGGACGGCTCGGCCCCGCACTACCGCGATGCCGAGATGCCCGCATCCCGCTGATCCATCGACGCCCGGCCGCCCCCACCCCTCCGAGGAACCGCCATGAGAGCCCTGTGCTGGCACGGGAAGAGCGACGTCCGCGTGGATACCGTCCCCGACCCGACCATCGAGTCCCCCGGCGACGCCATCATCAAGATCACGTCCACCTGCATCTGCGGGTCGGACCTGCACCTCTACGACGGCTACATGCCGACGATGAAGGCCGGGGATGTCCTGGGCCACGAGCCGATGGGCGTCGTCGTCGAGGTCGGCAGGGACGTCAAGAAGCTCAAGAAGGGCGACCGCGTGGTCGTGCCCTTCACCCTGTCCTGCGGCGAGTGCTTCTTCTGCCTGAGGAAGGAATACTCGCTCTGCGACAAGTCCAACCCCAACGCCGAGGTCGCCCGCCAGATGATGGGCCAGTCCCCGGCCGGGCTGCTCGGCTACTCGCACATGCTGGGGGGATTCCCCGGCGGACAGGCCGAATACCTCCGCGTCCCCTATGCCGATGTCGGCCCGCAGATCATCCCCGACGGCCTGCCCGACGAGCAGGTCGTCTTCCTCTCGGACATCTTCCCCACCGGGTACATGGCCGCGGAGAACGCCAACATCCAGCCCGGCGACACGGTGGCCATCTGGGGCTGCGGCCCGGTGGCCCAGTTCGCCATCCGGAGCGCCTGGATGCTCGGCGCCGGGCGGGTGATCGCCATCGACCGGGTCCCCGAACGGCTGGAGATGGCCCGGCAGGGCAAGGCCGAGACGATCAACTTCGAGGATCAGAACGTCTACGAGACGCTGATGGAGATGACCCGGGGCCGCGGCCCGGATAGCTGCATCGACGCGGTCGGGGCCGAGGCCCACGCCGGCGGCGGCCTCGGGGCCGTGGTCGACAAGGCCAAGGCGTCGGTCGGCCTGGCCACCGACCGCCCCGCCGCCCTCCGCGACGCGATCATGTGCTGCCGCAAGGGGGGCACCGTCTCCATCCCGGGCGTCTACATCGGCTTCCTGGACAAGGTCCCGATGGGCGCGGCCATGAACAAGAGCCTGACCTTCAAGATGGGCCAGACCCACACCCAGCGCTACACCGGGCCCCTGCTGGACAAGATCCGCACCGGCGCCATCGACCCGTCGTTCGTGATCACCCACCAGATCCCCCTGGAAGAGGCCCCCGCCGCCTACAAGACCTTCCGGGACAAGACGGACGGCTGCATCAAGGTCGTCCTGAAGCCGTGAGCCGACCTCCGGCATCGTCCGCCCCGATGTCGGGCCCCGAACCCGCAAGCCCGAAACCCAAGGACCTGCCATGATCTTCCGCGCCGACAAGCTGCTGACCGCCCTGCCCAAGCCCAAGCACCCGGACGCCAACGCGGCCGCCGCCGTGCAGGAGCTGATGGGCGGCAAGGCGGGCGAGATGTCCACCTTGATGAACTACTTCTTCCAGACCATCAACTTCCGCGACCGCGACAACTACCAGCCGTTCTACAAGCTGGTGGCCAACATCGCCGGCGAGGAGTGGGGCCACGTCGAGCTGGTGGCCAGCGCCATCAACCTGCTGCTGACCGGCACGACCACCCGGGGCCACGACCCCACGAAGAAGCCCCTGGACGACGTGACCGGCTTCCGGATGACCGACCACTTCTTCAACGCCGGGCAGAACGCCCTGCCGGTCGACGCGATGGGCCGGTTCTGGAACGGCAGCTACGTCCACTCCAGCGGCAGCCTGAAGCTGGACCTCGTGCACAACTTCTTCCTGGAGCTGAACGCGCGGGCCACCAAGCTGAAGGTCTATGAGACCACCAGCGACCCGACCGTGCGCGAGCTGACCGCCTTCCTGCTGGTCCGCGGCAGTACCCACGTGATCGCCTACGCCAAGGCCCTGGAGGCCCTGTCCGGCGGCGTCGAGGTCTCCAAGCTGTTCCCGATCCCCGACCTGAGCACCGACGCCTTCCCCGAGGCCCGCAAGTACGTCGAGCAGGGCCTCTACAACACGATGTACAGCTTCAGCCAGGAGGACATCTCGGCCCTGGGCGCGATCTGGAAGGGCAAGCACCCCGACGGCGCCCCCGACCTGGTCGTGACCAACGACCCGATCCCCACCCTGGCCCCGATGCCCGACCTCCCCGCCGAGCCCCAGGTGGGCGCCCCCTCGACGCTCGACCCGGGGGAGGTCCAGGAGGCCGCCGACCGGATCTTCGGCAAGAGCAAGAAGTAATCCGCATCCTTCGATCGCGGATCGATCCCGGAGGGCCTCCCCGCGACCACGCCCCGGCGCGTCGCGGGGAGGCCCTTCCGCGTCGGTATGCCCCTTGCTACCGTGAGGCCGGCGGGACGGGCGTTCGACCCGGCCGCGGGGCGAGTGGGGGAATGATCGTGGGACGAGCGGACGCGGGCGGGTCGGGGTTCGTCCGGGTGCGCGGGGCGCGGGAGCACAACCTCAAGGATGTCGACGTCGACATCCCGCGCGATGCCCTGGTCGTCTTCACCGGCGTGAGCGGGTCGGGCAAGTCGTCGCTGGCGTTCGGCACGCTCTACGGCGAGGCCCAACGCCGCTACCTGGAGTCGGTCTCCCCCTACGCCCGCCGGCTGTTCCACCAGCTCGGCAATCCCGACGTCGACGAGATCGAGGGGCTGCCCCCGGCCGTGGCGTTGCAGCAGCAGCGGGGCACGCCGTCGACCCGGTCGTCGGTCGGCAGCGTCACGACGCTGTCCAACCTCCTGCGGATGCTCTACTCGCGGGCCGGGGACTACCCGCCCGGCCAGCCCCTGCTCTACGCCGAGTCGTTCTCCCCCAACACCCCGGAGGGGGCCTGCCCCGAGTGCCACGGCCTGGGCCGGGTGTACGAGGTGACCGAAAGGTCGATGGTCCCGGACGACTCGCTCACGATCCGCGAGAGGGCCGTGGCCGCCTGGCCGACCGCCTGGCACGGCCAGAACCTCCGCGAGATCCTGATGACGCTCGGCTACGACGTCGACCGCCCCTGGCGCGACCTGCCCAAAGAACAGCGCGACTGGATCCTGTTTACCGACGAGCAGCCGACCGTCCCGGTCTACTCCGGCCTCTCCTTCGAGGAGGTCCAGCGAGCCCTGAAGGCGAAGGCCGAGCCGAGCTACCAGGGGACGTTCACCGGCGCCCGGCGGCACGTCCTGCACACGTTCGCCAACACGCAAAGCCCGCTCATGAAGAAGCGGGCCCTCCAGTACATGATCGGCACAGATTGCCCGGCCTGCGGCGGCAAGCGGCTCCGCCGGGAAGTTCTGGGCGTGACCTTCGCCGGGCGGGACATCGCCGACACGTCCCGCCTTCCGCTGAAGCGTCTGGCCGAGGTCCTCCAACCCCACGCCGATGGGACCGCCCCCGGCCTGGCCGCGCTGGCCGAGGATCATCCGGAAAAGGCCCTGGTCGTCCGGCGGATCGCCCAGGACCTCGCCGGGCGGCTGGACGTGCTGCTCGACCTCGGGCTCGGCTACCTGTCCCTGGAGCGGAGCACGCCCACCCTGTCGCCGGGGGAACTCCAGAGGCTCCGGCTGGCCACCCAGGTCCGGTCCAACCTGTTCGGCGTCGTTTACGTCCTGGACGAGCCGTCGGCCGGACTCCATCCTGCGGATACGGAAGCCCTGCTCCGCGCCCTCGACCGGCTCAAGGCCTCCGGGAACTCACTGTTCGTGGTGGAACACGACCTCGACGTGATCCACCACGCCGATTGGATTGTGGACGTCGGGCCGGACGCAGGACAGGGCGGAGGCCAGATCCTCTACAGCGGACCAACGGGAGGCTTACGCGACATCGAAGCCTCGCGGACCCGGCGTCACCTGTTCGTGGACGGTCCCCTGCCCCCCCGGACGCCTCGATCACCGAGGGGCTGGTTGCGGCTGGCCGACATCACCCGCAACAACCTCCACAGGCTGGAGGCCGCCTTCCCCCTGGGGGTGCTGACCAGCGTGACCGGCGTCTCGGGGTCGGGCAAGTCGAGCCTGGTGAGCCAGGCGTTGGTCGAGTTGGTGGCGGCGCAGCTCGGCCACGAACTCCCCCCGGACGAGGAGGAAGGCTCGGAACTGGAGCGGGCGGACGTGGCCCCGACCGGCGGGCGGATCGTCGCCGGGATCGAGGGGATCCGCCGCCTCGTCCGGGTCGATCAGAGGCCGATCGGCCGGACGCCGCGCTCCAACCTGGCCACGTATACCGGTCTGTTCGACCCGATCCGCAAGCTGTTCGCGGCGACCGACGAGGCCCGGGCACGCCGCTACGACGCCGGCCGATTCTCGTTCAACGTCGCCAAGGGGCGCTGCGAGAAGTGCGAGGGGGAAGGCTTCGTGATGGTGGAGCTGCTGTTCCTCCCCAGCGTGTACGCCCCCTGCCCCGCCTGCCGGGGGGCCCGGTACAACCCCCAGACGCTGGAGATCACCTATCGGGGCAAGACCATCGCCGACGTCCTGGGGATGACGGTCGACGCCGCGGCCGAGTTCTTCGCCGATCAGCCGCCGGTCGCCCGGCCGCTCGCCGTCCTGCGGGAGGTCGGGCTGGGCTACATCCGGCTCGGCCAGCCGGCCACCGAGCTATCGGGCGGCGAGGCCCAGCGGATCAAGCTGGCCACCGAACTCCAGCGATCCCAGCGCGGCGATACCCTCTACGTCCTCGACGAGCCGACCACCGGGCTCCACCCCTCGGACGTCGACCGCCTGCTGGCGCAACTGGACCGGCTGGTGGAGGCCGGCAACACGGCCATCCTGGTCGAGCACGAGATGAAGGTCGTGGCCGCCAGCGACTGGGTCATCGACATCGGCCCCGGCGCGGGAGACGAAGGGGGCCGGGTCGTCGCTGCCGGCCCGCCCGCCGAGATGGCCGCGGCGGCGGGCAGCCGCACCGCCCCGTATCTGGCCCGAACCCTCGGCGGCCCCGGGGCCTGACGCATCGGGTATAACGGGTCGTCCCGATCCCGAGCGACCCGAGCGAGGCCCGCGACGATGCCGAGGCGAATCTGGCTGACGTTGTTCATCTGCATGGGGGCCGCCGCGACGGCACCGGGCGCCGACGAGGCCGAGCGGTCCCGGCCGGGCTGGCTCCTGCCGCTGCCCGAGGTCGACGCCGACCCGAAGATCCCCGCCCTGAAGGAGGTCGTCGGCCACGCCTGGGGCGAGGACATCTCCTCCCACGCCGAGATCGCCCGCTACCTCCGCGCCCTCGCCGACGCCGCCCCCGACCGCGCCCGGCTCGTCCCCTATGGCCGGACGATCGAGCGCCGCGAGCTGTCCCAGCTGATCGTCACGTCCCCCGCCAACCTCGCCCGGCTGGACGCGATCCGGGCGGACAACCTGCGGCTCGCCGACCCCCGGGGCACCACGCCCGAGGAGGCCGCGCGGCTCGCGGCGGAGGTCCCGGCGATCGTCCTGATGGCCTACGGCGTCCACGGCGACGAGATCTCGTCGGGCGACGCGGCGATCCTGACCGCCTACCACCTCCTCGCCGACCGCCGCCCCGAGACCCGGGGCTTGCTCGACAAGGTGGTGGTGATCATCGACCCGATGCAGAACCCCGACGGCCGCGACCGCTTCGTCCAGTTCCACCGGGGCAACCGGGGCGTGGAGCCGGACGCCGAGCCCGCCGCCGCCGAACGGGTCCAGCCCTGGGCCACCGGGCGGGTCAACCATTACCTGTTCGACATGAACCGGGACTGGTTCCTCCAGACCCAGGAGGAAACCCGGGCGCGGGTCGCCGCCTACCTCCGCTGGCAGCCGCACGTCACCATCGACTCGCACGAGATGGGGACCAACGCCGCCCACTACTACTTCGACCCGCCCATCGAGCCGATCCTGGAGCTGATCACCCCCAAGCAGCGCGACTGGTTCGCCCGGTTCGCCCGCCGCCACGGGGCCCGTTTCGACGGGTTCGGCTTCGGCTACACGACCCGCGAGCACTACGACGCCTTCTATCCCGGATACGGGTCGACCTGGCCGGTGCTCCACGGCTCGATCGGGATCCTCTGGGAACAGCCGAGCGCCCGGGGCCTGGTCGTCGACCGCGAGGACGGGACGACGCTCCACTATCACGACGGGGTCCGCCACCACTACGTCAGCAGCCTGTCGACCGTCGAGACCGCCGCGGCCCACGCGAAGGAGTTGGTGGCCGACTTCGCGAGCTATCGCGCCTCGGCCGTGGCGACGGGCCGAGAGGGCCCGGTCCGCGACTACCTGCTCTTGCCCGGGGCCACCCCCGCCCGCGCCGCGAGGCTGGCCGACCTGCTCGTCAAGAACGGCATCGAGGTCCGCCGGACGACCGCCCCGGTCAAGCTCAAGGCGAAGGAAGGGCTCGACGACGCGGAGAAGGAGTGGACGGCCCCGGCCGGCAGCTACCACGTCCCGGTCGCCCAGCCCGCCGCCCGGCTGGTCCGATCGCTGCTGGATCCCCGGTTCGACATGGGCGAGGAGGTCCGCAAACGGCAGCTCGACCGCAAGGCCCGGCGCCTGGGCGACGAGATCTACGACGTGACCGCGTGGTCGCTGCCGACCGTCTTCTACGTCCGGTCGCTGGCCGTGTCCGGCCCGTCGGAGATCGCCGGCGAGCCGGCCCCCGCGCCGAGGTCGATCGGCCGCGTCGTCGGCCCCGATCGGGCGAAGGTCGGCTACCTCGTCCCCGCCGAGGACGATGCGGCCATGCACCTGCTCGCCCGGATGCTCCGCCTCGGCCTCCGCGCCCACGTCTTCGACCAGCCAACCCGGCTGGGCGGGGTCGCCTACGCCAAGGGGACGCTCCTGTTCCGGGTCGCCGACAACCCGGATCGGCTCCACGACGAGATCCGCCGCGCCGCCGACGAGCACGGGCTCGCGGTCCATGCGACCGACACCGGGCTGGTCGACGAGGGGGCCGGCCTCGGCGGGTTCGATGTGACGTGGGTCAAGCCCCCGAAGGTCGCCATGATCGTCGACCGCCCGACCTCGACGGCGGCGGGGCACACCTGGTACCTGTTCGACCAGGTCTGGCGCCACCCGCTCGCCCGGATCCCGGCCGGCTCGTTTTCGGACCTCGACCTGTCCCGGTACAACGTCCTGATCCTCCCCGACGGCCGCTACCCCGGCCCGCTCGGCGAGGGGGCCGCCCAGAGGATCAAGGACTGGGTCCGGGCCGGCGGCACGCTGATCCTGGTGAAGGGGGCCGCCGCATGGGCCGCCGAGAAGCCGGTCGGCCTGCTGGCCAGCCGGGTCATCAAGAAGCCGATCCCCCCGCCCGAGGCGCCGGCCGGGCCCGACAAGGAGAAGGATAAGGATAAGGATCAGGAGAAGAAGGAGGAGACGCCCGACGCCGTCCCGGGCGCCTTCTTCCGGGCCTCGGCATACGACGATCACTTCGTCACGTTCGGATCCCCGCGCGAGGTGGTCCCGCTGGTCAACACCGACCTGATCCTGGCCCCGCTCGCGGCGAACGACGGGCGGAACCTGGTCAACTTCGCCGCCCGGGACCGGCTGCTCGCCGGCGGCTTCTGCTGGCCGACCACGCTCGACCTGATGGCGGGTAAGCCGTTGGTCCTGTATCAGGAGGCGGGGAAGGGGCACGTCGTCGCCTTCGCCGACGACCCCAACTTCCGGGCGATGGTCCCGGCCACCCAGAGGTTCTTCCTCAACGCCGTGTTCTTCGGCCCGGGGCATTGAGCCGATCGGCCGCGCCTCCGGGTCGATCCGGAGGCGCGGCGGTCGTTCAGGCGGTCGCGGCCAGTTCCTCCCGGCCCGCCTCGACGGCCTCCATGGAGTCGATCCTCATGCCGTAGAAGCTCCGGTGGACAAAGGCGAGGGCCGCGCCGAAGAAGGCGATCGCCAGGAGGAACTTCCAGGTCGGCGGCATCTCCAGGGCCAGTTCCACGGCCAGCAGGCCGAACAGGGTCGAGAACTTGATGATCGGGTTCATGGCCACCGAGCTGGTGTCCTTGAACGGGTCGCCCACGGTGTCGCCGACCACCGTCGCATCGTGGAGGGCGGTCCCCTTCTCGCGCAGCTCGGTCTCGACGATCTTCTTGGCGTTGTCCCAGGCCCCGCCGGCGTTGGCCATGAACACGGCCTGGAACAGCCCGGAGATCGCCAGCCCGATCAGGAAGCCGACGAAGAAGAACGGCTCGATGAAGGCCGAGCCCAGGGTCAGGAAGAAGACCGTCAGGAAGATGTTGAACATCCCGGCCTGGGCGTAGCGGGTGCAGATGGCCACGACCCGGTTGGAGTCCTCGACGCTGGCGCGGGCCTGGCCGTCGAGCTTCATCGTCCGCTTGATGTAGGACACGGCCCGGTAGGCCCCGGTGATCACGGCCTGGGTGCTGGCCCCGGCGAACCAGTAGATCGCGCCGGTGCCGAACAGCATGCCCAGCAGGAACGGGGCGTGGAGTATCGACAGGTTGGCCACCTTGGCCGGATCCAGGCCGGTGAACCGGGCGGTCGCGTCGTCGCGCAGGCCCGCCAGGAGCACGACGATCGAGAAGATCATGGTCGTGGCGCCGACCACCGCGGTCCCGATCAGGACCGGCTTGGCCGTGGCCTTGAAGGTGTTGCCGGCGCCGTCGTTCTCCTCCAGGAGCATCTTGGCCCGGTCGAAGTCGGGGGCGAAGCCGAAGTCGCGGGCCATCTCGGCCTCGATGTCGGGCAACTGCTCGATCAAGGAGAGTTCGTAGACGCTCTGGGCGTTGTCGGTCACGGGGCCGTAGCTGTCCACGGCGATGGTGACCGGCCCCATGCCCAGGAACCCGAAGGCGACCAGGCCGAAGGCGAACACGGCCGGGGCGATCATCAGGTCGGGCGGGAAGCCCAGGCTCACGCCGTAGGCCGCGGCCATCAGGAGGACGATCACCACGCCGCCGACCCAGAAGGCCGAGAAGTTGCCGGCGGTCAGCCCGCTCAGGACGTTCAGCGACGCCCCGCCCTCGCGGCTGGCGGTGACGACCTCGCGGACGTGGCCCGACTTGGTCGACGTGAAGATCTTGGTCACCTCCGGGATGATCGCCCCGGCCAGGGTCCCGCAGGTGATGATGGTCGCCAGCTTCCACCACAGGCTCGGGTCGCCGCCCACGCCGCGGATCAGGACGAGGCTGGCCAGGTAGGTCCCGGCGATCGAGATGGCGCTGGTCAGCCAGACCAGGCGGGTCAAAGGGGCCTCGTAGTCGAAGCCCGCCCCGCCCTCGTATTTCGATCGCGAGATGGCCTCGTTGGCGAAGTAGGAAACGCCGCTGGCCACGACCATCAGGATCCTCATGGCGAAGATCCAGACCAGCAGGTCGGCCTGGACCTCGGGCCGGGGGATGGCCAGCGCGATGAAGGTGATCAGGGCCACGCCGGTCACGCCGTAGGTCTCGAACCCGTCGGCGGTCGGCCCGATCGAGTCGCCCGCGTTGTCGCCGGTGCAGTCGGCGATCACCCCGGGGTTGCGGGCGTCGTCCTCCTTGACCTTGAAGACGATCTTCATCAGGTCGGCGCCGATGTCGGCGATCTTGGTGAAGATCCCGCCCGCCACGCGCAACGCCGCGGCCCCTAACGACTCCCCGATGGCAAACCCGATGAAGCACGGCCCGGCCAGCCCCCGGGGGATGAACAGGAGGATGCAGAGCATGATCAGCAATTCGACGCTGATCAGGACCATGCCGATCGACATCCCCGCCTTCAGCGGGATCGAATAGCAGAGGTACTGCGAGCCCCGGAGCGAGGCCATGCAGGTCCGGCTGTTGGCGAAGGTGTTGATCCGGATCCCGAACCAGGCCACCGCGTAGCTTCCGGCGATCCCGACCAGGCTGAACAGGAGGATGATCCCCACCTTCGCCGGCCGCGAGAGCGCCGGTGCCCCATCGGCCGCGCCCGGCACGCCCGCGCCGTCGCTGGAGAGGAAGCCGAAGTAGGCGACGATCACCGCCGCGATGAACGCCCAGAGGATCAGGATGAACTTGCCCTGGGCGAACAGGTACGTCTTGCACGTGGCGTAGATCAGCTCGGAGATCTCGCGCATCGACCGGTGGACCGGCAGCCCCTTGAGCTGGCGGTAGAAGATCAGGCCGAAGGCCAGCCCCCCCACGCAGATCAGGAGGCCGATCATCAGGAGCGCCTGGCCGGTCAGCGCGCCCCCCAGGAACTGCGTCCGCGCCAGGTCGGGCAGGACCAGGTTGGCCTCCCCGGCGCCGGCCACGGACGGGAATGCGAGGGCCAGGCCCGAAGCCGCCAGGGCGGCCCGCATCGGGGCGGGCCGCCGGATCTTCCGATCCTCAATCACGGGGGTATCCTCCACGTCGACGGCCCGACGGCCGGCTGCACGGTGCATTGCCCAGGGACTCGCAGGGAAGGGAATGCGCCCCCTCGGGAGGGCGCGTCTTATGGTAGTCGGACTCGCCCCCCCGTCGCCACCGGCTACCGGCTTTGATGCGGGGCATCGCGGGGGTCCGCCCCGGACCCGGGTTGGGATAGAATGGCCCGACCGGCCGGACCCGCCCGCCGGCCCCGGTCCCGGGAGTCTCGCCGATGCCGTCCCTTGCCCTCGGTGGTCCGCGTCGGCCCGCGGCCGTCGCGTCGGTCCTGCTCGCGGCGTGGCTCCTGGCCCGGCCCGAGGCCGCCCACGCCGCGCCGCCGGCCCGGCCGCCCTGGACCAACTCGCGCGTCTCGGGCACGCCCGGGACGCCGCCCCCGTATCGGGTCGTCCGGGCCTATCCCAATCTCAAGTTCGAGCATCCCGTGCTGATCGTCGGCTATCCCGGCGGCGGCCGGATCGTGGTGGGGGAACAGGCGGGCGTCCTCCGCTCGTTCGTCGACGATCCGGGGGTCGCCCAAGCCGACCTCTTCCTGGACCTGCGCTCTGAGCTCAACCCTGAAGCCCGGCCCGCCGGGGCGAAGGGGGTCGAGGCGGTCTACGGGCTGGCCTTCCACCCGGACTTCGAGCGGAACCGCGCCTGCTTCGTCTGCTACACCTTGCGGGGGTCGGACCGGCCGAACCTCGAAGACGGCACGCGGGTGTCCCGCTTCAAGGTCACGACGGCGGACCCGCCCCGGATCGACCCGGCCAGCGAGGAGGTCCTGCTCACGTTCCTGCAGGGGGGCCACAACGGGGGCGACCTCCGGTTCGGCCCCGACGGGATGCTCTACATCTCCGCCGGCGACGCGGGCACCCCGAACCCGCCCGACCCGTTCGACACCGGGCAGGACCTCTCCGACCTCCTCGCATCGATCCTCCGGATCGACGTGGACCGCCGCGACGCGGGGAAGGGCTACGCCATCCCCGGCGACAACCCCTTCGTCGGGGTCGAGGGGGCCCGCCCGGAGGTCTGGGCCTACGGGCTCCGCAACCCCTGGCGGATGGGCTTCGACCGCGAGACCGGGGAGCTGTTCGCGGGCGACGTGGGGTGGGAGCTGTGGGAGTCGATCCACCGGATTGAGCGGGGGGGCAACTACGGATGGCCGGCGATGGAGGGGCCGCAGCCGATCAAGGGGGGGCCGGCCGGGCCGTCGCCGATCCGCCCGGCCCTGATCGAGCTGCCGCACACGGTCGCCTGCAGCATCACCGGCGGGCTGGTCTACCGAGGCCGGGACCTCCCCGAGCTGCGCGGGGCGTATCTCTTCGGCGACTGGGAGACCCGGCGCCTCTGGGCCGCCCGCTTCGACGGGGACCGCGCCCGGGAGATGCCCGAGATCGCCCGCCCCTCGATCCGATTCATCGCCTTCGGCGAGGACCGGCGTGGCGAGCCGCTGTTCCTGGACCACGACGGCGGGACGATCCATGCCCTGGCGCGATCCGACGAAGGCCCCGGCAACGACCGATTCCCGGCGAGCCTGTCGGAAACCGGCCTGTTCGCCTCGACCCGCGACCACCGTCCGTCGGAGGGGGTCGTCCCGTTCGCGGTGAACGCCCGCCAGTGGCAGGACGGGGCGACCGAGGAGCACTGGGCCGCCTTCCCCGGCCAGTCCGCCGCCACCCTCCACGCCAAGGGGAAGCCGATCCCCGGCCTGGTGGACTGGCATCGCTTCCGGATGCACTTCCCCAAGGATGCGGTCCTGATGCGGACCCTCTCCCTGGCCGGCCGGCGGCAGGAGACGCAGATGCTCCACTACGACGGCGTGGACTGGCACGGCTACTCGTTCGCCTGGCGCCCCGACCAGTCCGACGCCGACCTCGTCCCCGCCGAGGGCTCGGAGAGGGAGGTCCAGGACGGGGGGCGGACGCGCCTCTGGCAGTTCCAAAGTCGGGGCCAGTGCCTGTCGTGCCACAGCAACCAGTCCGAATACGCCCTGGCGTTCCTCCCCGAGCAGCTGAACCGACCCGGCCTCGACGGCCGCAATCAGCTCGTCGCGCTCACCGAGGCGGGATACATCCGCAGGGCCGGCGACGACGGGCGGGACCTGCCGCCGTTCGACGCCGCGTCGGCCGCGCGCGAGCCCAGGGTCCCCGACCCGGCCGACGCGTCCCGGACCCCGGAGGAAAGGGCCCGCGGCTACCTCCACGCCAACTGCGGCCACTGCCATTCCGACAACGGCGGCGGGTCCGTCCCCCTCCGCCTCTCGTGGTCGACCCCGCCCGGCCGGATGAACGCGATCGGGGCCCGCCCCACCCGGGGCAACTTCGGCCTGCCGGACGCGCAGATCATCCGGCCCGGCGACCCGCACGCGAGCACCCTCTATTACCGCATGGCCAAGTTCGGCCGCGACCGGATGCCGCACATCGGGTCCGAGTGGCCGGATGAGTCGGGCCTCGAACTCGTCGAACGTTGGATCGCCGGGATGGGGGGAGGGGACCCGGGGCCGGCCCCCGCCCCCGTCGCCCGGCCCGACGACATGCCGAACGCCCAGCGGCTGGCGCGGCGGATCGGCCGCGGCGAACTGGCCGGCCCCGATCGCGACGCGGCGCTGGCCTCGGCCGCGAGCCTGCCCCACGGCCCGATCCGCGACCTGTTCGAGGGCTACCTGCCGAGCGACGGCCCAGGCGTGCGGAAGCTCGGGGCGAACCCCCGTCCCCGGGCCATCCTGGCGCTCGCCGGCGACCCCGCGCGGGGCGAGCGGCAGTTCTGGTCGCAGGAGGCCCGGTGCTCCGCCTGCCACCGGGTCGGCGATCGCGGGACGCCGGTCGGGCCGGACTTGACCGCCATCGGCACGCTCCGCTCGCGCGAGGACCTGCTGGAAAGCCTGCTGGAGCCGTCGCGGCGGATCGACCCGAAGTACGCCACCTATGCCGTGGCGACGGCCGACGGGCGATCGCTCGCCGGGCTCATGGTCGAGCGGGACGCCCGGCGGCTGGTCCTGCGGGACGCCCAGGGCCGTGAGATCGCCCTCGCGGCCGGCGACGTGGAGGAAGTCCGCCCGTCGCGGTCGTCGCTCATGCCCGACGGCCAGCTGGCCGGGTTGACCGCCGAGGAGGCGGCCGACCTGCTGGCCTACCTCGCCTCGCTCGGGTCGGGCGGCCCCGGACCCCGGAAATGACGAGGCCCGGGGGCATGCCCCGGGCCGAGTCGTCGAACAATCTCGTCGGAGGGCGGGGGGTTCAGGCCGCGTCGGCCTCGCTCCCCTGCCCCGCCCCCATCTCCAGCCTCAGGCGTTCGATCACCTCGGAGAGGGCATCGATCAGGACCGGGATCTCCACGCCCTTGGACCTTTCGGCGGTCAACTTGATCCCGACGGCGGTCTTGTAGACGCGAATCGGCACGACCTTGGCCCGGGCCGATTTCGCCGCGGCCGGGGCGGATCGACCGGCCGATTTCTGGGATGGGGCGGCCTTAGCCTTGCGGGCCTCGCCGGCCTCCCGGGCCTGGCGGACGACGGCCACCGTCTCCTTGAGCCCGAGGTCGCCGGCGACGACCGCCTCGGCCACCTCGCGCTGGGTCTCGGCGTCGGGCAGCTTGGCGATCTCGTAGGCGGCGGTCGCCCGGATCTCCCCGGCATCCACCTTTTCGGCGATGTCCTCGGGCAGCCGGAGCAGGCCGAGGCTGCGGTGGGCGGCCGTCGCGTCGACCCCGATCGTGGCGGCCAGTTCCAGGACGGTCCAGCCGTTGAGGTCCATCAGGCGACGATAGGCCTTGCCCTGCTCCACCGGGGTCAGGGTGGCGCGGACCATGTTCTCGATGGTCTGCTCGGCCAGGATGTCGGCCTCGGTCATGTCGCGTTCGACGAACTCGACGCGGACCTTGTCGAGCCCGGCGAGCTTGCACGCCCGGAGCCGACGCTCGCCGACCAGGACCACCCACTTGCCCCGGGCGGCGTCGTGCCGGACCCGGATCGGCGAGATCTGCCCGAACCGGGCGATGCTGTCGGCCAGCCACCGGAGTTCGGTCGGGTCGAACTCCTCGCGGGGCTGCGTCTCGTCCCGGACGATGGCGTCCAGCGGGAGTTCGGCGAAGGCCCGTGACTTGATGGCGCCGTCGTACTTGTCCGCCCCCCCCTGCTCCGCCATCATCGGAGGAGCCAGGCCGGGCCGCATGGCGATCGTCTGGGCGAGGTTCCCGCCGAACTTGTCCGCGAGCGATTTGGCCTTGCTCACGCCGCCACCCCCTGCCCCGAGCGGATCTTGGCGACCCGGTCCAGGATATCCTTGGCCACCGCGTCCACCGCCTTGGCCGGGGCCCCCTTGGGTTTCCAGTGCGACAAAGGCTTCCTCGCCAGCGCCACCTCCTTGAAGGCGACGTTGAACGGGATGGCCGACTCGAACAGGAGTTCGCCGTAGGCCTCGCGCATCTTCTCGGCGTAGGTCGCGTGGATCGACAGCTTGGGCTGGAACATCGTCAGGACGACGCCCGCCCAGACGAGTCGGGGGTTCTTGGCCCAGCGGACCCTTTCCAGGAACCGGCCGGCGTGGGTCAGCTCCTGCACCGCCAGGGGCTCGGCCGGGGTCGGCGTGATGGCCACGTCCGCCGCGACCGCCGGGATCCAGGAGAGCGTCTCCAGGCTCGGCGGCGTGTCGCACAGGATCACGTCATACGCCCCCTTCAGCTCGGCCAGCGCGTCGCGGAGCGAGGTCTGGAGGTCGCCGGTCTTCTCGGGCTCGGGGTGGTTGAACCGGGCCAGGGTGTTGGACCCCGGCAGGATCGAGATCCGGGGGATGTCCGAGGCGACCACCAGGTCGGCCACCGGGCCGAACAGGGTGTCGCCCAGGATCGCGGCCACGGTCTTCGAGGCCGGCATAATGTCCACCGACTCGGGGGACAGCAGCAATTGCGTGGCGCTGGCCTGGGGGTCCAGGTCCACGATCAGCACGTTCTTGCCCTGGAGGGCATAAGAGCCGGCCAGGGAATACAGCAAGGTCGAACGGCCGACGCCGCCCTTCCTCTGCGTCACGGTCAGGGTGAATCCGCCCAT